>NZ_ASSB01000280.1:0-19415 GCF_000520755.1 Paenibacillus sp. 1-18 | reverse complement strand
AGGCGCCTGCCTCTGTGGCTTCGCTGGAAAAGGCGATGAACAGTGCAGTCTCTGCACTTGGAGAATATAACAAGAACACAGCCAAGGAGCACATTTGGGAGATTCAATCCTCCATGATGGAATATGTTTTGCGTGAGAATGAATTTATCCAATTCATAAAACAATAGACTAACCATATTTTCCGGCAGGGAACTGGAAATAGTTCCCCATGCCGGATTTCTGTTTGTATTGCAGTACAAATCACCGTATAATAATGAAGGTGTCAAAAAATGGCGAGGGAAGATCAGGATGAAAAAAAATGTAGGAATGCTTATATTGTTTTTGTTGCTCGGTTGGCTTTTGGGCGCATGGATTGCCAAGGCCCTTCAATCGATCAAAGTCCTTTCCTTTCTGACCCACCCCACTACGATATCCTGGTCGCCGAGAGCGGATCTGGATATTATCAGTTACAACATAACGATAAATTTTGAATTGAGCCTGCTCAGTCTGATCGGCATCATCGCCGCGTTCTGGCTGTATCGCAGGCTCTAACTGATGAAAAGGAGCTTCCCTTATGGACGGGAAAATTACACCCCGCATTATTCTGGCATCGACTTCACCGAGAAGGAAGGAATTGCTCGCATTTTTGAGACTCCCCTTTGAGGTGATGCCGAGTCATGCGGATGAGAGCACGCCTGAGAGCTGGACGCCTCAGCAAATTGTGGAGACCCTTGCGGCACGTAAAGCTGAAGCGGTCGTAAACGTTGCCGCTCAGTCCGAAGAAGCTGGACTGGTGATTGGGAGTGATACCATTGTCGTGCTGGATGGTTTGGTATTGGGCAAACCTGCTGACCATGCGGACGCGGTTCGTATGCTGACTGTATTGCAGGGAAGAACACACCTTGTGTACACTGGGGTGACCTGCATACATACCGTAACCGGCAAAACGCTTGTCAGACATCGCCAAACGGAGGTTACAATGAAACCTCTGAGCCATGAGCAAATAGTGGCGTATGTGAATACAGGTGAGCCGTCTGACAAGGCAGGAGCATATGGCATTCAGGGTATGGGTGCTACGCTGGTGGAATCGATTCAGGGTTGTTATTTTAACGTCGTAGGATTGCCGCTTTCCCTGCTGTCGGACATGCTGTCCGATTTTGGAGTGGATGTGCTGCGTCCTTAAAGGGGATAAACATATGTTAGAGTCGCCAATACCGATGCTTCGCGACCTCCCCCATGAAGAACGACCAAGAGAGCGCATGATGACATATGGGGCGGATGCCTTGAGCAACGCGGAGTTGCTGGCAATATTGCTGCGTACAGGAACACAAAATGAGTCGTCGGTGCATTTAGCGCAGCGTATTTTGCAGCAGGCGGGGAATTTGCGTCAACTGGTGGATATGAGTCTGAGCGAGCTGACCCAGATTAAGGGCATTGGAAATGCTAAAGCGATACAGCTAAAAGCGGGTATTGAACTGGGGCGCAGATTAGCATTGTCCCGCCATTTGGAGACCCCCGTGATCAGCTGCCCGCGGGATGTGGCAGATCTGCTGTTTGAGCAGCTTCGTTATTTGCAGAAAGAGCATTTTGTATGCTTGTTCCTAAATACTAAAAATCATGTCATTGCCCAGGAAACACTATCAATGGGCAGCCTGAATTCCGCCATCGTGCATCCTCGTGAAGTGTTTCGGGCGGCAATCAAATGCAGTAGTGCTTCGATTATTTGTGCTCATAACCATCCGAGCGGTGATCCGAAGCCAAGCCCGGAGGATGTCCAGTTGACCCGCCGCCTGATGGATGCGGGCAACATTGTGGGTATCGACGTGCTCGATCATATTGTGATCGGGGACGGGACCTTTGTAAGTTTGAAGGAGCAAGGTCTGATATAATATAATATTTAAATCAAACATTTAAATACGACCGGCTAGGCCGGCCTGAATAAACCGTTTATACATGGATAACAGATTTCAGGGAAGAGAAAAGGAGATTACATCATGCTGGGTGGCTTTACAAAAGATTTGGGAATTGACTTGGGGACGGCAAATACGCTGGTATACGTAAGAGGAAAAGGAATTGTGGTTCGTGAACCATCTGTAGTCGCTTTGCGTACAGATACAAAAACCATTGAGGCTGTGGGTGAATCCGCGAAAAAAATGATTGGTCGCACACCTGGGAATATCCGTGCGATTCGTCCGATGAAGGATGGCGTCATTGCTGATTTTGATACGACAGCCACGATGATCAAATATTTTATTCGTCAGGCGCAAGCCCAACGTTCTTTGTTTCCACGTCATCCAAACGTGATGGTTTGCGTGCCTTCAGGCATTACTGCGGTGGAG
Organism: Paenibacillus sp. 1-18; assembly: GCF_000520755.1. Taxonomy (NCBI): domain Bacteria; kingdom Bacillati; phylum Bacillota; class Bacilli; order Caryophanales; family Paenibacillaceae; genus Paenibacillus; species Paenibacillus sp. 1-18. The sequence goes on along the minus strand of NZ_ASSB01000280.1, from coordinate 17,097 downwards.
CAGCGTGCGGTTGAAGATGCGACGAAGCAAGCAGGCGCGAGAGAGGCGTACACGATTGAGGAGCCGTTTGCAGCGGCAATTGGCGCTGATCTTCCTGTATGGGAGCCTACGGGCAGTATGGTTGTCGATATCGGTGGAGGTACAACCGAGGTTGCAGTCATTTCCTTGGGCGGGATTGTAACAAGTCGTTCCGTGCGTGTGGCTGGTGATGAAATGGATGAGTCCATCATCCAGTACGTGAAGCGTCTATATAACCTGATGATTGGTGAGCGGACTTCAGAGCAGCTGAAAATGGAAGTTGGTTCTGCTATGCCATTAGAGCAGGTGGAGACATCGGAAATCCGTGGACGCGACCTGGTGACAGGTTTGCCGAAGACAATTACGATTACTTCCGATGAAATTAGCGAAGCGTTGTCGGATACAGTGAATGCGATTGTGGATGCGGTCAAAGTAACCCTGGAAAAATGTCCTCCCGAGTTAGCGGCAGACATCATGGACAGAGGAATTGTACTGACTGGCGGTGGAGCACTTTTGCGTAACCTGGACAAGCTCTTGGCGGGTGAAACCGGAATGCCGGTGATCGTAGCGGAAAATCCTCTGGACTGTGTAGCGATTGGTACGGGCAGAGCACTTGAAAATATCCATTTGTTCAAATCGCGGAGCAGTTCTGCCGTCCGTTCCAAACGTTGAATCGGGGGTGTAGGAACTGTTTAAGCTGTTTGGCAATAAAAGACTATTTATTCTATTGATCGGAATCGTTCTGTTTATTGCCCTTATGGGGATTACACTTGGACAGAGAAGTTCCTTAACCTGGCCAGAGAAGTTCGCCAGAGATTCAATTGGCTTTGTGCAAGGTATCTTTTACAGGCCCGCTTCAGCAATAGCGGGCTTCTTTGAAGATATCGGAAATATGCGAAGCATCTATAAAGAAAACGAACGTTTGAAAATTGCAGTGGCACAACTAACTACCGAGCAGATTCAGACCCGCAATCTTAAAGAGACTAATGCTAGATATAAGGAAGAATTGAAGTTTACTAAGGAGCAAATGGCGAAAGACAATTATGATTGGCGTGTTGCTCAAGTGAACAGTGTCAGCAATGATTCCAAAACACTCGTCATCGATATTGGGGAAAAGGATGGAGCGCGAGTCGGCCAGGAAGTAAGATCTATGGAAGGCTTTGTAGGAGTTATTAGCAGAACCGCTAATTTCACCTCTACAGTGACGTTACTGACTACTTTGGACCCTAAAAATCCAAACTCTTATGCAATCGCTGCTACTGCACTAGGGAAAGAAAAAACATTTGGCATGGTAGAAAGCTATGATCCTGTTACCAATACGTTTCAAATGACGAAAATTTCGGAAGATGATCCCATTGCCAAGGGCGATCAGATTATTACGTCTGGTGGAGGCGGGAAATTCCGTAAGAACCTGCAGATTGGTACAGTTGAAAAAATTCAGGTTGGGGAGTTTGGTCAAACACGGACAGCGATTATTAAACCGGCAGCCAGCTTTGTGGATTGGAAGGAACTGTTCGTTTTGTACACTCCTGAGGTACCGGAATAATGAAGATGCGCGGTCAGGTCTTAATACTGCTGCTGTTTGTGTTGTTTATAGCCGAAGGAACGATTCTTCCGTGGCTTCTTCCCGATAGCTGGCATTCAAGGATGGTGCCTAATCTCGTATATGTCGTAATTTTGTTTGTATCTGTTTATTACAGCCGCCATACCGCATTAGTGCTGGGGATTGTATTTGGACTTATTCATGATGTGGTCTATTACGGGTTTATCATTGGGCCTTACTCTTTTGCAATGGGGTTGTCTGCATACTTATTGGGGCTTGCTTTTACAGCCAGACGTGCACCGATGCCCATTATGATGGCAGTTGTGTTGATTGGAAGTTTTCTGCTGGACTCTATGCTTTTTGCCATTGATCAGCTGTTCCAGCTGAACCATCAGACTTTCGACTGGGCGCTAGCACAGTATATGATTCCTGATTTGTTTATCCATTTTCTGTTTGCCCTCATTATTTATGTCCCCGTGCGCAAGCAATTGCAGCGTTTGGGTACCCGTGTGAAAAAAGAAGAAGCTGTCTAGGTCTTTTTTCACACATTTTGTCCGGGTTAGCAGGGATTTGACGTCCCGGGGACGAAATGATTGAAATAGGAGGGACAGGCTAATGGCAGTGAAATCGAATCATGTCACGATTAAAGGCATCAAAGACGGCCTGGTATTCCTGCTGGACGATCAATGCGAGTTTGAGGATTTGCTAGGTGAGCTGCGTTTTAAGCTGGAGCACAGTCATCAGAATATTTTAACAGGCCCAATCATTCATGTGGATATTAAGCTGGGAAGCCGGGAAGTGACAGAGGAACAGAAGGAAAGTATTCTGGAGATTTTGAGGCAGAAGGGGAATCTGCTTATACGTTCTATAGAATCGCTCGGGCTACCTGCCGAAGTGCAGGGAAAGCCCCCTACTCACACGGTGACAGGGATTATCCGGTCAGGTCAAGTGCTTCATCATAACGGAAATCTACTTTTTTTAGGAGATGTAAACCCGGGCGGAATTATAACATGTACTGGTGATATCTATGTCCTTGGTGCTCTACGGGGCATGGCGCACGCAGGCATGAAGGGAAACAGCGAAGCGATTATCGCGGCCTCCTATTTTGCACCGACACAACTGCGAATTTCCGAAATGATCAGCCGTCCACCAGACGAATGGGAGACACGTGAATCCGGCATGGAATTTGCGTATCTCAAGGATGGCGCTATGCAAATAGATAAAATGAGCAATATCGTGCGTCTGGGCCGCGATTTTAACGTGTTCAAAGGGGTGTAGCACATGGGAGAGGCTATCGTCGTCACTTCAGGAAAAGGCGGCGTCGGTAAAACGACGACGTCAGCCAATATAGGAACAGCGCTTGCACTGCTCGGCAAAAAGGTGTGCCTGGTGGATACCGATATCGGTTTGCGTAATCTGGACGTGGTAATGGGTCTGGAAAATCGGATTATTTATGATCTGGTTGATGTAGCCGAAGGTCGTTGCCGTTTAAATCAGGCTTTGGTCAAGGATAAGCGCTTTGAGGAGCTGTACATGCTGCCTGCCGCTCAAACTAAGGACAAGAGTGCTGTTACGCCTGAGCAGGTTAAGGATATTATTTTGGAGCTTAAAAAGGATTTTGAATATATATTGATTGACTGCCCTGCGGGTATTGAGCAAGGCTTCAAAAATGCCATTGCCGGGGCGGATCAGGCCATTGTTGTAACTACCCCGGAAAATGCTGCCGTACGCGATGCTGACCGGGTCATTGGTTTGCTGGAAAGTTCACATGTGACTTCACCCAAGCTGGTGGTTAACCGTATTCGCAACAGCATGGTTAAATCTGGGGATATGCTGGATATTGATGGGATTTTACAAGTGCTTAGCATAGACCTCATTGGGATCGTTCCTGATGATGAAATGGTCATCAAAGCAGCCAATACAGGGGAACCTACTGTCATGAATCCAGATTCACAAGCAGCGATTGCCTACCGCAACATTGCGAGACGGATTTTGGGCGATACGGTGCCCCTCATGCAGATGGATCAAAAGAAAAGCGTAATGACACGCTTTAAGAAATTTTTTGGTATGGGTGGATGAGTAAAACCATGAGTTTTAGTTGGGAGACGCTCCGCGTGTCCCCTTCACTGTTTTCCTAAGGTAGAGGATGTAGTGAAAGGCATGGCGAAGATTTTCAGGCTTTTTAAAGCCATGCTATCTTTTTATTTGCTGGACACTTAAATAAGTGATTAATCTTATTTAAGTGTCTTTGCTTTATCTTGCTATCCTTCATATGCCCATGTATCCGGTGGATTTACGCCGGTTTTTTTGATTTTTCGGCAGCGTAATCCCGAACTGAACAACATAAGTTGAAGCCCGTCCTCATAAGATGTATCAAACATACCTCGCTGAGGGGGCTGAACAGGATGAATAAAAATTCCGGAATCAAGCAGCGCAGAGAAGAACGTATACAGCAGCTAATCGCGGGAGGGCAATCCAAACCACATTCCTCTGGTGTATATCAGGACAGGTTCGGGAATAGAGAAATGAAGCCAATGCCCGTAATCAGTGCAAATCTGCCCAGGGACCCGGAAACCGAGTGGAAAAACGAACGGCAACGCTGGCATCAATCTTTCGGAGAGAATCGTCGTCCGTCTTTTTGGACTTCTTTTTGGCGCAGAACAGTAATGGCAACTGTATTATTTGGAATGGTATGGGGATTGTTTCACTGGGATATTCCCTATGCGGTGAATTTGAGAATGTTTATCGCAGATTCCTTGAAGAAGGATATGGATTTTGCAGCCGCCAGACAATGGTATGGAGCTTATTTTGACGGAGCCCCTTCCTTTTTGCCGATTTTTGGCGAAGAGACTGAAGCGCACAAGGTGAATGCGGGGCGAAAGGCCTCTCCGCCGATTGAAGGTGATGTAACACAGCCGTTTGCACTAAGTCTCAAAGGGGTGGAAATTACACCGAGTGTTACCAACAATGGGGCTGTCGCTGTTAAAAGTATAGATGCAGGACGTGTATTGGACATTTCGAATCATCCCAAAAGTGGGATTACAATTACAATTCGTCACACGGGTGGTATTACAGCAACATACGGAAGGATTTCCCGCTCTACCTTAAAGGTGAACGACTGGGTTCAGGAGGGGGATGAGGTCGGTGTACTCCCAGCAAGCCGTAGCGCCGATGAGGCGGTGACTCTGTTTTTTGCAGTGCAGAGGGGGGATCAGTATATTGATCCAACGGAAGTGGTAGCTCTTGATTAATGTCCGGGGTGTGACCTTATCACTGCATCCACTATTTGTGCTGGTCATGCTGACCTCTGTGTTGACTGGGCATTTTATTGAGATCATAACCCTGTTTACACTAGTGCTTATCCATGAGCTAGGTCATGCGGTAGCCGCTTCATTGCTTGGCGCGCGAGTGCTCTCCATACAGATGCTACCCTTTGGAGGAGTGGCGGTCATTGAAGATCAGGGCAAGCTCAGTGCGTGGAAGGAAATCGTCATAGCGTTGGCTGGTCCCCTGCAAAATGGAATCATGATCATCATCCTTTTATGTCTCAAAAATGTGAACGGGGTTGAGCATGATTATGTAAATTATGTCATTCAGGGAAATGCAGTTATTGCACTGTTCAATTTGCTACCGATTTTACCGCTAGATGGTGGGAAAATACTACAGTCGCTGATCAGCTTGTTTCTTTCTTATCACCGTACATTAGTGTGGACTTTTCGGGCCAGTATCGTGACGAGCTTGCTATTTTGCATCTTTGGAATCTCTCCACTGTTAAGACAAAATGGATCTGTGCATTTAAATCTGCTGGCGGTAGGGATTTTTTTGCTTTATTCTAATATTGTGGATTATCGTAATATCCCTTATCGTTTTATACGATTTTTGCTGGGGAGGGACGAGCTTTTTTACCGTGAAGCAGCTAAGGGAAGTATTGCTTTACCTATTGTATCCTTGCCAGTGAAACATTTGGAGCCTGTTTTGCGTCTTTTTAGAAGAGATCGGTATCATATGGTTTACGTGATGAATGAACAAGGGCGGATTGTAGCCGTGCTGCCGGAGCAGCGCCTTATTCGCTCTTATTTTGCGGCACGTCCGCCAGATGGCGAGGAACCCAAGCCCAAATAAATGCTTTAAGAGTTAAGCAAGAGGCTGTATTCAGAGAGGTTGAAAAACCATGAAGCAAATGATTGTACAGTGTCAGCAGCAGATGACACAAATGGCGCTGTTGGAAGAGGGACGATTAGTTGAATATGCGGCTGAGCTGCCACGAAAACGGGGGATTTTAGGTTCCTTTTTCAAAGCAAGGGTAGTCAATGTCCTGCCGGGTATGCAAGCCGCTTTTGTTGACATTGGACAACGAAAGAATGCCTTTCTATATGTGGATGACGTTCTTCATCCTCATTTGGACAAGCAGCCGCAGGTAAAGCCGTCCATTTCTGAACTGTTAAAGGTGGGTCAGGAAATTGTAGTACAGGTATTAAAAGAGGCTGTTGGGAGCAAGGGGGCCAGAGTGACAACTCATTTTTCGCTTCCGGGTCGTTGGATCGTATACATGCCCCGCGCCGACTATGTGGCTGTATCCAAGAAAATAGAGCGTGAGGGAGAACGTGCCCGTTTGAAAGCAATGGGGGAGCAACTGCGCACGGGTGAGGAAGGGATTATTATCCGGACCGTTTCGGAGGAAATGAGTATAGAGGCGATTGAAAATGATCTGAACCAGCTACGTCAGCAGTGGGCGCTTATTCGGCGTAAAGCTGGTGAATGCTCCGCTCCATGTGAATTACACAGGGATTTGAGCATCGTTCAACGCTTGATTCGGGATGTGTTTACACCAGAGCAGGATGAACTGGTCATTGACAGTGAGGAGCAAGCAAAGGATGCAGAAATCATGCTGCAACAGATTGGTCCGGCGAAAGCTCATGTGAGTATATTCCGTAGTGCAGAAGAAACGATATTTAATGCCTATGGTATTAACGAGCAGTTGGAACGTGATTTTGCACGAAAGGTATGGCTCCAGGGCGGCGGATACATTGTTATTGATCACACCGAGGCATTGACCGTTATTGATGTGAATACCGGAAAGTTTACGGGCGGCAATAATTTGGAAGAGACAGTGACCCGGACTAACATTGAAGCAGCCGAAGAGATTGCCCGGCTAGTGCGAGTACGCGATATTGGTGGCATTATCATTATTGATTTTATTGACATGGAGCAAGAGGAGAACCGTCGGGAAGTATCCTCTGTACTGGAGGCCAGGCTGAAGAAGGATCGGACCAAATCTTATGTTGTGGGCTGGACGCGATTAGGGCTACTGGAAATGACCCGTAAAAAGGTGCGTGAGGAAAAGACGCTGATGTAGAACAATCCGGCAAATCATAACCATATCAAAATTAAAGGTTGAATGTGGACGAAGCTTGTGCTACAATCATTTGGTATGTGTGATGCGTAAGATTGGCTGCACATGCTGTAACCGCTCCAATCAGGTACTGAAGTGCAGTATCCCAAGGGAATCTGCCACCTGCTATTAGGCGAGTCTGAGACATAAGGAGGTGCAAGCAAATGTACGCAATTATCGAAACAGGTGGTAAGCAATACAAAGTTCAAGAGGGCGACGTATTGTTCATCGAGAAGTTGGAAGCTAATGATGGTGAAACTGTAACGTTCGACCGTGTTCTGGCAGTGTCTGGCGACAATGGCTTGACAGCAGGTACACCGCTTCTTTCCGGAGCTTCTGTAACAGCTAAAGTTGAGAAGCATGGTCAAGGTCAAAAGGTCGTTGTATACAAATACAAACCTAAAAAGAACTACCATGTGAAGCAAGGTCATCGTCAACCGTACACGAAAGTGACGATTGAAAAAATCCAAGCGTAAGAGGGTGCGATAAGTGATTATCGTGCGCATTACACGACTGGAGGATGGCAGCATACAGGGATTTTCTATTAAAGGCCATGCGAATTACGCCAAGTCTGGCGAGGATATTGTATGTGCTGGCGTTTCAGCGGTAACTGTAGGAACCGTCAATTCGATTGGAGCTCTTACGGATGCTGAAATGGAAACAGAAATGGAAAACGGCTTTTTGAGCGCGTATTTTCCCCCTGAAAATCATGATGTTGCGAATGCACAGGTTCAACTGTTGCTGGAGTCCATGGTGATTATGCTGACAAGTATTGCTGAATCATATGGTAAGTATCTTCAAATAGAAAATAAACAAAGAAGGAGGTAGACATCATGTTGAAATTGACATTGGATCTTCAATTATTCGCATCGAAAAAAGGTGTAGGTTCCACGAAAAACGGACGTGATAGCAGATCGAAACGTCTTGGCGTGAAACGTGCTGACGGTCAAGCAGTTACCGGCGGTAGCATCCTGGTTCGTCAACGCGGAACGAAAATTCATCCGGGTACGAATGTGGGCATCGGTAAGGACGACACTCTATTCGCGAAAGTGGACGGCGTTGTGAAGTTCGAACGTTGGGGCCGTGATCGCAAAAAGGTGAGCATCTACCCGATCGACACTGCTCCAGTAGCAGCTACTGTAGAAGCTTAATAGCGGCTTAGACACGCTGAAAAGCCTCCGGCACTTTTGTCGGAGGCTTTTTTGCATGATGGTAATGAACTGGAAAGTCAGTCTGTGCTATACTGGATTAAGGTTTTTCAATAATCCATTTAATTATGGCAGAACGGAGAGAAGCCATGTTCCAGCGGATAAGAGCGCCTTATTTGGCGTTGGGTTCCATTCTGATTCCTTTGGTTTTTTCACTGCTCTATCCTGAAGGTTTAACGATTATCATATTAGCTTTGTGGTCTGTTGTTGCCGCTTGCTTTGGCATGTGGTATACACGTAGACAGGCTGAGTATGAGCGGAAAGCTGCTTTGCGTTCCTTGGAGCGTACAGCTATCGCAACGCTTAACCATCATCGGCATGACTGGATGAATGACTTACAGGTGCTTTATGGTTATATTCGTATGAATAAGCATGATAAATCAGCTGCTTATGTGGAAACAATAAAAGAGCGCGTGGCAGAGGACAGTAAAATATCCAAGCTGGGTATTCCTTCACTGGTATTTTATTTGCAGTCTTTTCGCGTAAACGCTGGAAACTTACAGTTGTCAGTACAGGTGGAGGAGCAGTTAAAGTTGGACGCTGTCATGTCTCCCGAAGACGGCGAGTCGCTTGCCTCGGCCGTCATAGAAACGGTGCGTGCGTATCAATATGGTGGCGGCCGGTCGTCCTGGGGAGAAGTGCGCAGATTGACACTTTTTTTCGGTATGGATCAGAAGGATGTTATTGTCCGCTTTGAAGGAAGTGATATACCTGCCGATACGAATTTATTAAAGCAGGTCAAACCCATACACGGAAGTGAACGCATTCGAACGGAGAAGCTCCCTACAGGCGAAATGCTTCAAATTCGGATGGAGTGCCAGACATAAGGAAGGTGTAACCATGTTTGTAGATAAAGCGAAGATTTTTGTTAAAGGTGGAGATGGTGGAGACGGCTTAATTGCGTTTCGCCGTGAGAAATACGTTCCTGAGGGTGGCCCAGGTGGTGGTGATGGAGGGAACGGTGGAGATGTGATTTTCCGTGTAGATGAAGGGTTGCGTACGTTGATAGATTTTCGATATCAACGACATTTTAAAGCCCAGCGTGGGGTGAAGGGTCGTAACAAAGCCCAACACGGAGCTAACGCGGAGCACATGATCGTACGGATACCACCGGGAACGGTTATCATAGATGATGATACGGGTGAAGTATTGGCAGATATGACGCGCCATGGGCAGCAGGTTGTCGTAGCTAAAGGAGGACGCGGAGGACGCGGGAACATTCGTTTTGCTACGCCTAGTAATCCAGCACCTGAGCTGGCTGAAAATGGTGCAGAGGGACAAGAGCGTTATATTACCCTCGAGCTAAAAGTAATGGCAGACGTGGGTCTGGTCGGTTTCCCTAGTGTAGGGAAATCCACATTGCTGTCAGTTGTATCCTCTGCCAAACCAAAGATTGGCGCATACCACTTTACAACGATTACCCCGAATTTGGGGGTCGTGGATGTGGGCGATCATCGTACCTTTGTGATGGCTGATCTGCCTGGACTAATTGAAGGAGCCCATGAAGGTGTTGGGCTGGGACATGAATTTCTGCGGCACATTGAGCGAACACGCATAATTATCCATGTTGTGGATATGGCAGGCTCTGAAGGGCGTGATCCGTTTGAGGATTGGACTAAAATTAACGACGAATTAAAGCAATATAATGCTGCCCTGGAGGAACGTCCACAAATTGTGGCAGCGAATAAAATGGATATGCCGGAAGCGGAAGAAAAACTCGCACAATTCAAAGAACAGATCGCTTCTGTACGCCCAGATCTGGAAATTATGCCCATCTCTTCACTGACACGCCAAGGTGTCAAAGAACTGCTCTATCGGGCCGCTGATTTGCTGGATCAAATACCGGACGAGCCGGTCGTTGAGGAAGTAGCAGAAGTTAATGAGCGTAAGGTATTTAAGCTGGATACGGCAGAAGACGAAGGCTTTACGATTGTGCGTGAGAACGACACATTCGTAGTGCACAGCCCCAAAATTGAGCGCATGATGAAGCGCATGCAGTTGAATTCGCATGATGCCATTTTAAAATTGGCAAGAACGCTGCGCCATATGGGTGTGGATGCCGAGCTGCGTAAACGTGGTGCCACAGATGGTACATCTGTACGCATTGCTGATTTCGAGTTCGAATTCGTAGAAGGCAGCAGCTACTACTAGGAATAGAATAATGGTTGAGATTAATGGCTACTGCGCTATAGAGAACCCTATAGATGGCAGTAGCCTTTTTTTGTAAAGTTAGCTTGCTGATTTTCACTAGTTTCGATATAATGTCCTCTATACAAAAACATAAGTCTTTAAGGAGAGGACGTTCGTGAAAGAGCGCTATTACTTGGTACGGGAAGATATTTTGCCTGAAGCTATAGTTAAAACTATACAGGTTAAAATGCTGCTGGCTTCAGGAGATGTAAAAACCGTGCATGACGCCGTGGAGCAAGTTGGGCTAAGTCGAAGCGCCTTTTATAAATATAAAGACGGCATTCATTTGGTTAACCAGCTGGAGCGTGAGCGAATTGTCAATATTTCCATTGATTTGGAACATCAATCCGGCATGTTGTCCAGAGTGCTTGGAAGGGTGGCAGATTACGGAGGCAATGTGCTGACTATTCAGCAGAGCATTCCGCTGCAAGGCAGAGCCAACGTAGTTATCTCGGTAGAAATGCCCAGACTGAGTGAAGAGCTAGGTGTTTTGCTAGAAGGATTGGAGACCATCTCTGGCGTCAAACGTGTCCGCCTGATCGGGCAAGGTTAACAAGGGCCGTACAGCCCATTAGATAAAGTTAGCAGGAGGGGAATGGATGAAACCGGTCAAAGTAGGATTGTTGGGTTTAGGTACGGTAGGAACGGGAGTTGTTCGAATCGTAGAAGGAAATCAGGAAGATTTGAGCAGGCAAGTTGGTTCACCTATCATTATTGAAAAAATAGCTGTAAAAAATATAGACAAATATCGCTCCATTGAAGTGGACGGCGCTAAGCTTACTGAGGACCCATGGGAAGTCATTCGGGATCCTGACATTGATGTCATTATCGAAGTCATGGGCGGCGTTGGTCAGACCAAGGAGTACATTCTGGAAGCGCTGGAGCGAGGCAAGCATATCGTAACAGCAAATAAGGACTTAATGGCTTTGCATGGCTCTGAAGTATTGGCTAAGGCACAGGAAAAGCAATGTGATATTTTTTATGAAGCCAGTGTAGCAGGCGGGATTCCGATCATTCGTACGTTAATTGAAGGCTTTTCCTCCGACCGCATTACCCGTATTATGGGAATTGTGAACGGTACGACAAACTTCATTTTAACTAAAATGAGTCAGGAGGGAGCCTCGTACGAGGAGGTCCTTCAGGAAGCGCAGGAGCTTGGATATGCAGAATCTGATCCGACCTCAGATGTGGAGGGGCTGGATGCAGCCCGTAAAATGGCTATTCTGGGTACGCTTGGATTCCGTTCCAATGTAGAGCTCAAGGATGTGAGCGTCAGCGGTATTTCGAAGGTAACGAGTGAGGATATCGCTTTTGCCAAAAAACTTGGATATGAAATGAAATTGCTTGGCATTGCAGAGCGTCAGGGCGATGAATTTACGATCAACGTTCAGCCGACAATGGTTCGCAAGCAGCATCCATTGGCTTCGGTGAATGGGGTATTCAACGCAGTGTATGTGCATGGTGAAGCAGTGGGTGAAACCATGTTTTATGGGGCGGGTGCAGGCGAAATGCCAACGGCTACATCGGTTGTGGCTGATCTGGTAGCGGTTGTGAAAAACCTCAAACTCGGCGTGAATGGGCTTAAAGCAATCGTGCCTTACAATCCCAAAAAAATCAGCAATGACGAAGATGTGTATTTCAAAAATTTCGTGCTTTTGCATGTGGATGATAAAGCCGGGGTGTTGGCACGGATTACGCAGGTATTTGCTGAATTCAACGTCAGTCTGGCCTCTGTCGTGCAGCAACCGAATGAGGTTAATCCCGATGCTGAAATTATTATTGTGACTCATTTGGCCAGTAAAGCGAGTATGAAAAAGGTGCTGGAGCATTTTGAAACTTTGGATGTGATCCGTCGCATCAAGAGTGTATATCGGGTAGAAGGATAGTCAATAAAAGCAGGAGGAATCATCCGTATGACCGTTTTGAAAACTGCAAGGGTGCGTGTGCCTGCGAGTACCGCCAACTTGGGCCCCGGTTTTGATACATTGGGCATGGCGTTGTCCTTATATGCATGGATTGAATTGAAAGAGGCAGAACAGACGGCCTTTCATCTGTATGGAGATGAAATGAATGGGGTTCCGCAAGATAAAACAAATCTGATTTTCAAGGTAGCACAAATGGTTTTTCAGGAAGCTGGCGTAGCTGTTCCTGAGCTGGATATTTCGATGTACTCCGATATTCCGCTTACCCGTGGTTTGGGCAGTAGTGCTTCGGCCATTATAGGCGCTCTCGTGGCCGCCAATACGCTGATTGGCTCGCCTTTGTCGGATTCCAAGCTGTTTGACATGGCAAGCGCTATTGAAAAGCATCCAGACAATGTCGGAGCCTCTCTGTTTGGTGGTATTATTACTGCCGTGTGGGATGGTAGGCATGCCAAGCACTTGCGGATTGAGCCGGATGCCAATCTGGAGGTTACGGTAGTCATTCCAGAGTTTCAATTGTCTACGTCTAAGGCCAGAGAGGTGCTGCCCGAGCGTGTATCCTTGCAGGATGCGGTATACAATGTAAGTCATGCTTCGATGCTTGTAGCGGCATTGGCATCGGGCCGAACAGAGTTGATCGCTGAAGCCATGAGTGATCGGCTTCATCAGCCTTACCGCGCAGCGCTTGTACCGGGTATGACAGAGATCCTGCAGAATGCGCATCATCATGGTGCCCTTGGCGTGGCTCTCAGCGGGGCTGGACCGACACTTCTGGCGTTGACTGATCGGCGGGAAAATCGGAAGGCAGAGCTGGAACAGTATTTAACGGATACGATGAGTAAACAGGGCATCAATGCCTTTGTGTTAAAATTGCGTCCGGAGAGTGAAGGCGTTAAAGTATATACGGAAGGGAATACACTTCCTTTTATGGATATGATAAAAGGGGAGCTTACGAAATGAAACGAATTGCACTTCTTCCTGAGGGGACCGTTTCTCATGAGGCGATTAAGTATTTGCTAGGAGATACGCCCTGTGAATTATTATTTTATAAGCACATAGCAGACGTGTTTCAGGCAGTAGACAAGGGGAAAGCGGACTATAGTGTAATTCCCATTGAGAATACGATTGATGGCTCTGTAAGCTTACACATGGACTGGCTTGTACATGAGGTGGACATTCAGATGCAAGCGGAATGGGTATATCCTTCCATTCAAAACCTTATTGGACATCGTAGTGAATTTACCAATGACCGGGGCGAGCTGGATTTGAGCAAAATAGTCAAAATTATGTCTCATCCCGTAGCCCTTCCCCAGTGTAAGAAGTTCATACAGGCTTCCGCTCCTCAAGCTGATTTGGAGAGTGCAGGAAGTACGGCGGAAGCCGTCGAAATGGTTAGGCATAACCCTGGTAAGGGCTGGACAGCTCTCGGAACCAAGCTTGCGGCTGTCAAACACGGATTGGATATTTTGGCTAGTAAAGTGACGGATCACGACAACAACTTTACCCGTTTTGTCCTGATCGGCCATCAACCTATCAGTCTCCCGCGTAACCCTGATGGACAGCGGACCAGTATTTTGGTTACTCCGCCGCAGGATTTTCCAGGAGCACTGCATCAAGTGTTATCCACGTTTGCGTGGCGCAGATTGAATCTGTCCCGTATCGAATCGCGTCCAACAAAAAAGCAATTAGGAAATTATTATTTTTACATTGAAATTTTGGAATCTCTGCATTCGATTTTGCTTCCGGCAGCCTTTGCAGAGATTGAGGCTTTGGGATGCCAGGTACGTATTCTCGGCTCCTATCCAAGCTACAAGTACGTTGAAGCAACGATCGAACCTGTTGTAAAGGAACAATAATCGGAGGTGTGGTTCTAATGGCAGAACAATGGATTTACTTGGACGGGCAGCATGTAACGAAGGAAAACGCAAAGGTTTCCGTATATGATCATGGTTTCTTGTACGGAGATGGTATATTCGAAGGAATTCGTATCTATAACGGCAATATTTTTAAGTGCAAAGAGCACTTGGACCGTCTATATGATTCTGCGAAATCCATTCAGTTAAACATCCCGTTGTCTAAGGATGAAATGCTGGAAGCGATGGCTGAAACGATTCGTCTCAACGAAATGCGTAACGGATATATTCGTTTAATTGTATCTCGTGGTGCGGGAAATTTAGGTCTTGATCCTCTTCGTTGTGCGAAGGCAAGTATCATCATTATCGTGGAGCAGCTCGCCATTTACCCGGAGGAAGCTTACTTGACTGGTCTGAAAACGATCTCTGTCTCCCAGCGTCGTAACATCCCGGATGCTTTGAATCCGAAGATAAAATCGTTGAACTATCTCAACAATATCCTGGTGAAGATTCAATCTAATTATGCTGGTGTAGGCGAGGCTATTATGCTCAATTCTCAAGGTTATGTGACAGAAGGCTCCGCGGACAACATTTTCATTGTCAAAAACGGAGTACTCTATACACCTCCTTGCTATTTGGGGGCACTTGAGGGGATTACTCGTAATGCTATCATTGATTTGTGTGCCGAGCTTGGATATACACTCAAAGAGCAACCTTTTACATTGCATGATGTATATGTGGCGGATGAGGTCTTTTTTACAGGAACTGCAGCGGAAGTTATTGCAGCGTATGAAGTGGATGGCCGTACGATTGGTTCCGGTGTTGCGGGTCCAGTGACTCTGGAGCTGCTGGCCGAGTTCCGGAAAATCGTGGATCAGGACGGCTATAAAGTGTGGCAGGACTAGAATAAACGGTGAATCCTTTTGACAGAATGCTCGCGAGAGTGTTCGGTTGAAAGGATTTTTTTGTTTGTATGGGGTCATTCGCCCGGGAGGTGCATAGGATGTAATAACAGAAGCCGGGCGTTCATCACGCCCGAACGAAAGTAGGAGGTTTGTGACCTGTGAAAATACACATCGTTAAAAAAGGTGACACCCTGTACTTGCTGGCGCAGAAGTATAATGTGGCACTGGAGAAAGTTATTGCTGCCAATCCCCAATTAGCTGATCCTAATCAGTTAAGCATTGGCGAGAAAATCAAAATTCCGACAGATCCTGTTGCGATGGAAACACAACCGTCAACGGTCTATCAGCACAAGGTTAAGCAAGGAGATACCTTGTGGAAGTTGTCCAAGGCCTGGAATGTACCGCTTAAACTAATTATTGACGCCAATTCCCAGCTTAAAAACCCCAATGCTTTATTGGTCGGGGAAACGGTTAATATCCCACACTACAAAGAAGATTCCTCTGATCCTGTCGAGAATAAAAAAAATACCGCAGTCAAACCAGAGATGACACAGCCTAAGTCTGAGTCTCCTACCGAGTCTCCAACCAAGCAAGAGCTTACCCAGCCTAAAGAGGAGTCGAACCAGGCTGAATCGGAAAATATGCCTAGTCCTAAAGAACAGATGACGCAGCCGAAAGAAACAGAGAATCCTCCTAAGCTTCCAGAGTTAAAACTACCTGAAGTACCCATGGCACCCGTCAATCCAGCTCCACCTCAAATACAGCCCATAGTTAACCAACCAGCTCCACCTCAGATACAGCCCATAGTTAACCAACCGGCTCCGCCTCAGATGCAGCCCATAGTTAACCAACCGGTTGTACCCAAGCCACAGCTTCCAGTATATGTGGAAAAACAGCCCATAACTGAAAAGTTTTGTGGTTGCACAAGCTCGGAGTCGATGGTAAATTCTCCATGGCCAGTGCAGCAGCCGGCGTTTGATTACAGCCCACAAATAAATACAATGCCAAACTCATGGTATCCGGGCATTGGGTCCCCTCAACCTTGGGGGAATGCGCCTGTAAATACTTCCTTTGCAGAACATACCTCTCCCTCTGTAGCTCCTGATCAGGGCTATCATCATGACTGTGAGCATCCGTGGAGTTGGGGGGCTATGCAGACAGGGCCTATAAACGTCCATCAAACACCTTATCCTGCTTATTCAGATTGCTGCCCCCCCGGATACTATCTGAGTCATGAAGCGTCTGAAAATACGCCCTATCCTGTCTATCCCCCATTTATGCATCAAAGCTACCCACAGCAACATCCTGAGAGTACAGTCATGGGTAGTCAGTGGGGGCATACATGGGGAGGAGGACCTCAATATGGTTTGCCTGCGGGTGGATACGTGTCCGACTATAGCCAATTACAAGGACAACAGTCAGCGAATTCTCCCTATCATCCATTTGCACATGGGAATACACCTGTGTATCCACTAGAGGGATATACGACACCCTACATGTTTATGCCGGACTATGGTTGCAGGGAGGGGAACGCGGGGGCTGCACCAACATTCCAGGGAGTGCAGGAGAATGTTAACAATCTGACTATTGCATCCCAAAATGAAGTTGCTTCTTCCTCCAAACCAAAAGATGGTAAAGCGCGCAAAGGAAAAACAAAAGTAGCCTCTAGCGGTACAGCCAAAGAAGAAAAAATTAAAGCTAAGGTTTCGGGAATTAATGATACTTTAACGAATCGGAAAAGTCGCAAGCCGACAACAGCTAAATCTCGTTCTTCATCCTATAGTAGCAGATCGCGTAAAAATCCATGGATTAAGGACTGATAAAAACTAAATAAAAGTGAACATTATTGAGACTATTATTCTGCTTATAGAGAATGATGGTCTCTTTATTTAAATTCAATTAATTGTTGATATGAAAAAAACAAAAAAAAGGTATTGCTAAATAGTATGTTTATATGGTATATTCTTATAGCTGTCTTTTACGAGATGGTAAGCAGCACAAACAAAGCAAAATGCTTTAAAAACTTTCTCAAAAAAAGTGTTGCAAAGATTTGAAAAACATGATAT
>NZ_ASSB01000279.1:0-474 GCF_000520755.1 Paenibacillus sp. 1-18 | reverse complement strand
TGAACCGCACCCCAAATCTTAGACACATGATATAATCCTCTAAGAAGAAAGGGTGCGGATTTTACTTTATGGTCAAATACAGCGAAGAAATACGAATAAAAGTTGCTATAGATGTACTTGAGGGAGGGCTGTCTGAGAACGAAGCAGCACGTAAGCATGGAATGAACCATGTAACGGTTAATGAATGGGTAGCTGCATACTCCAAGCATGGAGCTGCGGGATTGATCAATAAGGGAACACACAGGACTTTTACTGGAGAACAAAAGCAGTACATATTAGAAGATATGCATGAGAACCATTTGAGTTATAAAGCTGCTGCGAAGAAGCATGATGTACAAGATAGATCCATTCGGAATGGGGAGCGCATTTATCGAAATGAAGGACCTGAAGGACTCTATATGGAGCGTCGAGGACGTACAGCTAATAAAGAGCCACAGAAAGAACTGGAGGCAAATGAAAGTGTTATAGACGAGC
>NZ_ASSB01000278.1:0-27288 GCF_000520755.1 Paenibacillus sp. 1-18 | reverse complement strand
AAGTCAGGTGCTCTACCAACTGAGCTAATGGCTCATGCTATTCATTCAAGCTGTCCGCCATTAGACCAGACCTCAGGAATTCCCCTTAAGCATGCAACATTGTAGTCTGTAAAGACAACAATGACCCGTAGGGGATTCGAACCCCTGTTACCTCCGTGAAAGGGAGGTGTCTTAACCCCTTGACCAACGGGCCTTATTTTTATACACCAACTTGGCGACAAGAAAGAGTATATCAAATAGATTAGAGGATGGCAATACTTAATTTTAAAAATTTCAAATAAAACATTCACTAAATTATAAAACGCATATTCACTTACGAAATGCATCTATTTACATTTAAAATCACAGTTATATGAATACTTTATTGCAAATTCACTTATATTTACTTATAATTACTTACATAAACCGAAATCATTTTATATCAAAGGGGCTTGCTTATGTATCAGGAAGAACGAATGCTACAGATCGTTGAGTACTTACAGCTTCATAAGCGCATTTCGGTGGACGATATTTGCAAAATTTTTAATGTTTCACGGGATACAGCGCGTCGGGATTTGGTAAAGCTCGAGGAGCATCAAAAGATTATTCGCACTCGCGGTGGCGCTCTCCTCCCCTCACTCCACGATTCCGTTAGAAATTATAACGAAAGACTGCTCACTCTATCTGCAGAAAAGCAAGCGATCGGACAACTGGCCGCCAATATGATACGTGATAAGGATCGCATCATATTGGATTCCTCCACGACTGTGCAGGCGTGTGCAGAAAAACTAAATGTACAGGAATGCTCGGTCATCACCAATTCAATTAATCAAGCTGACGTGCTATCCGGAAAAGAAGGTGTCTCCATTCATCTGTTGGGAGGCCGCCTGCAAAAAGAACACCGATACGTATATGGTTCCTCCGTCATCGCCACCTTGTCCCACTATTTTGTGGACAAAGCCTTTATTGGGGTTGGAGGTATAGCCCCCCATGGACTGAGTGTGTATCACGAGGAGGACGGTATGCTGATGCATCAAATGATGAAACAGGCGGATCAGGTCATTGTCCTTGCGGACCATACAAAATTCGGAAAAAAATTCCCTTACTGCTTTGCCGATCTGTCCGAAGTCAATACTGTGATCACCGACCGCTTGCCAGACGCGGAAATCCTGGAGATCTTTCAACATCATGATATTGAGGTCATTGTCCCCTCATAGAAAATGAAGTCGATCTGCTGTAGTTCAAGACCCATACAAGAGATATAAAAAAGACAGGAGATGGAGAAATGAAACTGTTTGCGATTGATATGGATGGAACACTGCTGAATGAGGAAGGAAAAATAAGCAAAGCGAACGCGAAGGCTATACGCCAAGTGCAGCAACAAGGCGTTCAGGTGGCAATTGCCACTGGTAGAGCCGCTTATGATGCCTGGACAAAGCTGGAGGAAGCCGGACTAGTAGCCCCTGTCATCGGAGCAAACGGCGCCACCGTACATGATGTGCATCGGCGCCAGCTAACCTCAACACCCATGGACAGAGATGAAACCTTTGAAGTCCTGAGCTGGCTGCGCGCAAACGATTTTTATTATGAGGTCATGACAGACCGCGCTATATATTCTCCACAAAACGGACATCAGCTGCTTGCTGTGGAGATGGACCGTCTGTTAAGCGCCAACCCGAATATTTCTCTGGATACTTTATTACACGCAGCCGAAAAGCAATATGAACAGACGGGGCTTGTCCGTATCACCTTATATGAGGACATTCCACTGGATGTGGAGATTTATAACGTGCTCTGTTTCTCCTTTGATCCAACCAAGCTGGAGCAGGGCCGTGAGCGTTACCGGAATCTCGGCGGCCTTAACATGGTCATTTCCTCAGACCATAACTTTGAAGTCGAGCATAAGGATGCATCCAAAGGTAATGCATTGCGTTACCTGGCAAATCATCTGAGCATCCCTATGCAGGAAGCCGTGGCGATCGGAGACAGCTATAATGATATTTCCATGCTGACGATGGCAGGGAAGGGCATCGCCATGGGCAATGCAAAAGATGACATCAAGGCCGTATGCTCTGAAGTTACCCTGACCAATGTGGAGGATGGCGTTGCACATGCTCTGTTGAACATACTCAAAACTGTCGAAGCTGATACGTTAAATTAGAAATCATACTGTTATGTTCAAAACGGATTATAGACAAAAAAGGACGCTCGCAAGCATCATACTGATGCATATGAGCGCCTTTTTCTGTTTCAAAACACAACGGAGAGAGAGGGATTCGAACCCTCGCACCGCTTTCGCAGCCTAACCCCTTAGCAGAGGGTCCCCTTATAGCCACTTGGGTACCTCTCCATGGCTCCCCGAACAGGACTCGAACCTGTGACAACTCGATTAACAGTCGAGTGCTCTACCAACTGAGCTATCAGGGAACATTACTGTAAATATTCATACAGTATGGTTAATTTACCATGATTCAGGGGGTGCCGTCAAGTGCTAACAAACGGAGTTTACTTCCACATTTACCACAGCGGTAACGCTGCGGATTCATTTTACGTTTCCGCAAGTATTCCTGTCCACAGGAAACGCACACCAGCTTGTAACGATAAGGCTGCGGCTTCCGTTCCAATCTTCCCGGCAGGGTTTGGCAATGCCTGCTTCCTCCTACACGGGCCAGCCATGCCTTGAAATCTGCATCCCGATGTCGGTAGCCCATTCCGCGCAGATGCAAATGATAGTGGCACAGCTCATGCTTAATAATTTTTTCCACCTCAGAGCGTCCGAAGGCTGCAAGCTGATGTGGATTGATTTCAATATGATGACTTTTCATAAAATACCGACCGCCTGTAGAAGACAGGCGCGCATTAAAGCGGGCTTGATGCCGAAATGGCACACCGAAGCTTTCCAGCGAAATATGCTCCACCCACTCCTGAAGCTCTTCATTACTCATGGACCTGGACTCCATCCTTACCTGTTCTCCTCCTTTGTCCCATACCGACAAGCATATTACAAAATAACGATCGAAGTCTAACCCTAATTCACAAGCACACTTTAGGTACTCATCCCATATGCTAAACATACAGAAGTAACACGGAGGAGGAGATTGACTTGCCTCAATGGCTCAGCAACCAGCTCATGCGGGCCTTTTACAAAAAGGACCGTCGTCAAATCAAACTGTTGAACGATTGTTGGTTTTTTTATCATAAAGCCCCTGGTGTGGAGTTTGATGCCAACAACGGGTGAACACGAAGGCATCAAAAAATGAAAGCCGGAGTCTCCGATTGGTTCGGAGATTCCGGCTTTTGTTATATCCTTGTAAGCAGGTCTATGCGGCTGTATAGTATTATGCCTGCGATTGTGCCTCTGCTGGAGGCTTCATCGTCAGACCCACTCTGCTTTTTTTCAAATCGACATTCAACACCCAGACCGTGACATTATCGCCGACAGATACGACATCCATCGGATGCTTCACGAAGCCGCTGCGCAGCTGTGAAATATGAACCAACCCGTCACTTTTAATCCCGATATCGACAAATGCGCCAAAGTCAATAACATTGCGGACGGTTCCCTGAAGCTCCATCCCAGGTGCCAGATCCTCGATCTTCAGCACATCCTTGCGGAATACCGGCAACGGCAGTTCATCACGCGGGTCACGCCCCGGACGCTGAAGACTCTCCAGAATATCCCGCAACGTTGGGACACCAACCTCCAGCTTGGCGGCCAATTGTTCGATGCTGGAGACGTTCAGTGCCTGCGCTGCAGCCTTCGTACCCAAATCGTGGGCACTGATGCCCAGCTCAGCCAACAAACGGTCTACCACGGCATACGATTCCGGGTGAATTGGCGTACGATCCAACGGATTTTCTCCACCCGGTATACGGATAAAGCCAATGGATTGCTCGTAGGTTTTTGCACCTAGGCGCGGGACCTTTTGCAATTGACGACGGTTGCTGAATTTACCGTTCTCTTCACGGTACTTCACGATATTTTTGGCGATCGTTGCGTTAATCCCCGCTACGTAGGACAACAGTGCCGAGGAAGCGGTGTTCACATCCACACCGACATGGTTAACGGCCGATTCTACAACATCCTTCAAGCTTTCATCCAGATGCTTCTGCGATACATCATGCTGGTATTGGCCTACCCCAATGGCTTTGGGCTCGATTTTGACCAGCTCAGCCAGCGGGTCCTGCACACGACGGGCGATGGAGGCCGCACTGCGCTCAGCCACGTCCAAATCCGGAAACTCCTCCTGTGCCAGCTTGGAGGCGGAATAGACGCTCGCGCCCGCCTCATTGACAATCAGGTACGCCAGATTGCTGTCGCCAATCTCCGCGATGACTTCAGCTACGAACTGCTCTGTCTCGCGCGAAGCGGTTCCGTTACCAATGACGATCAGCTCAATGCCGTATTGGGCAATCAGCTGCTTGAACTTCTCGGCAGCCTCACGCTTCTTGTTGTTCGGCGGCGTCGGATAGGTCACGGCCACTTCCAGCAGCTTGCCCGTGTCGTCGACAACCGCCAGCTTGCAGCCTGTCCGGTATGCCGGATCAACACCAAGCACACGGCGGCCTTTGATCGGAGCCTGCAGCAGCAGGCTGCGCAGGTTGCCTGCAAAGATAGAGATGGCCTGCTGCTCGCCCTTCTCCGTCATTTCGGCACGCACCTCACGCTCAATCGATGGCGCAATGAGTCTTTTATACGCATCCTCAATGACGCTGCGCAGCAGCTCTTCCACAACGGACGAGCCTTTAATCACTTGGCCTGCCACGTAATTGTAAATCGAATCTGGCGCTACCTCCAGTCCGACCTTAAGAATGCCTTCACGTTCCCCGCGGTTAATCGCCAGAATACGGTGGGGCGGCATTTTCTTGGCCAGCTCACGATAGCTGTAATAGTTCTCATACACAGACTCTTGCTCCGCGTCCTTCACTTCGGAGGTCAACATGCCATGGTCGAGTGTATATCGACGTACCCATTGGCGAATCGTCGCATCGTCTGCAATATTTTCCGCCAAAATGTCCAAAGCTCCCTGGATAGCCGCTTCAGCGCTCTCAACTCCCAGCTCTGCATTCACATAGGATTCGGCTTCTTTCAGGGCATCGCCCTGCTTAGGCTGGCTCCATATCCAGATAGACAGTGGCTCCAGTCCGCGTTCCTTCGCCACACTCGCGCGGGTTTTGCGCTTTTGCCGATAGGGACGGTACAGATCCTCCACTTCCTGAAGCTTAACCGCAGAGGTGATAGCGGTCTGCAGGTCTTCCGTCAGCTTGCCCTGCTCCTCAATGATGCGGATGACCTCTACCTTACGATCCTCCAGATTACGTAAATACAGCACACGGTCTTCAATTTCACGCAGCTGGTTTTCGTCCAGCTCTCCTGTCATTTCCTTACGATATCGTGCGATAAAAGGAATCGTATTCCCTTCATCCAGCAAACTGATCGTTGTGCGAATTTGCTTGAGTGCCAGCGACAGCTCTCTCGCCACTTGTTTGACAATCCGCTCCTGGCGTTCTGCTTCGTTCGGCTCCTGTCCGATTTTCGTCTTTGCTTCCTCGTTAGACAAACCTATCCCTTCTTCCTTACAGCTCTTGTCATACATCATGTCTTTCATTATCACAAAAAACGATTCAAAGCGCCAGCAGGTGACGCTAGAGTGAGGCCCTGCCTGCATTTTCCCTGGACATGCAAAAGGGCAGCGCCCAAGCGCTGCCCTTTTCCCGTTTCACTCGTCGTTCCAACATCCTAAAAATCAATCAAACCAAGACTGATTTGTAGCGAATCGCTCACTTTGCGCATGGTTTCTTCATCCAAATGGGTGATTTTGTCGGTAAGCCTTTGCTTGTCGATCGTCCGAATTTGCTCCAGAAGAACGACAGAATCGCGATCAAAGCCATGCGTGGCCGCGTCAATTTCCACATGTGTGGGCAGCTTTGCCTTCTGAATCTGGGCAGTGATGGCTGCCACGATCACGGTAGGACTAAACCGATTGCCGATATCATTTTGAATGATCAGCACAGGTCTGACGCCACCTTGCTCGGAACCGACTACGGGTGAAAGGTCTGCAAAAAAAACGTCGCCGCGCTTTACGATCAATATGGATTACACCCCGCTAACTGTACGGCCCAAGGTGCTGTTTGCATCTTCCTCCGCGTGAAAGGCTTCGGATGCCATGGTCAAGTTAATTTTAGCCATTTCCATGTATCCACGCTGCATCGCTTCACGAATGTAACGTTTTTTACGTTCGCCTACATACAGCTTCATGGCCTGCCTAATAAATTCACTGCGGTTGGAATTTTCCATAGCTACGATCCCGTCCACTTCCTGCAAGAGATGATCCGGCAAACTGATCATTATTCTTTTGGTGTTCTGCAAATTGGCCAACTTCTCTTCCACCCCCAAAACCTTGTCGCCATTGTACCATTATAACGTTATTCCCGGTAATTTATTCAAACGGAACACAAGAGAATGTATATGATATTCGTATATCATCTATGCTGCATTCCATTATAAACTACACAGTTCGCTTTCGTACAGGCGTTTGATCCCCGAAATACAAGTGTCAGCGGAGCCTGGTGCGTTTTTTGACAGCTATAGCCCTCTTTTCTTTCCTTTGTACATATTTCGGGACGTTCTGCGAAAACTCCTGCTTTTATCCGGTAATTTGCGTTATGAAATTAATTCCAGCGGGTTGGAAGAAGCGAATTCACTCGAACAACAGGAGCATTGCCGCGTGTATATACACGCGGTACCCTGCCTGCGATCATGCAGATCACCTCATAGTGGATCGTACCAAGCTTGGATGCCAGCTCATCCGCCGCAATAGCCTCGCCGGACTGCTGACCGATGAGAACAACCTCTTCGCCGGTTTGAATTTCTTCCGCATCCTCTGCGAAAGATTGTAAGGAAACCATACACTGGTCCATGCATATTGTACCGAGTACCGGGACGCGGCGACCGCGTATCAACACATCGACCTTCCCGCTCAGCATGCGGGAATATCCATCTGCGTAGCCGATCGGCAAGGTACCGATCCGCTCTTCACTGGAGGTCACATACCGGGTACCATAGCTAATCCCCCAGCCCGGAGGCAGCGTCTTGGTATAAACTACCGCCGTCTTCAACGACAACACGGGCAACAGTGCAACGGCTTGCCGGTTTACCTCGTCAGACGGATACAGTCCGTATATACTGATGCCAATCCGTACCAAGTTAGGGGAAAGCGAAGGGGTATCAATGGTAGCCGCGCTGTTGCCCGTATGTATAATGGGAATGGTAATACCATGCTCCCTTAGCGCTTCCACCACGCCCCGAAACCGATCATATTGTAGCAGTGTATAGCTTTTGTCTTCTTCATCCGCGCGGGCAAAATGGGTGTACATGCCTTCCAGCAGCACCTGCTCCAACTGCCCGGCCTGCTGCATAAAGGCAATAGCCGTTTCTCCAGGCAGTAGCCCGAGTCTTCCCATGCCGCTGTCTATTTTGATGTGCACCTTCAGCTTGCGTCCGCTTCCTTTGCGGTCCAATCGGCGGATACCCTCCAGCACTTCCTCACTGAACACCGTCAGTGAAATGTCATGCTCCCATGCCGTTTGTACAGCTTCCGGTGGGGTATAGCCGAGTACAAGGATTGGCAGTTCAATCCCCGCATGACGAAGCTCCAAAGCCTCGTCCAAAAAAGCGACGCTCAAATAATCCACACCCAGACGTTCCAATTCCTTTGAAATTTCTACGGCACCGTGTCCATAGGCGTTAGCCTTGACACAGACCAGCAGCAGCTTATCCGCTGGCAATGCCTTGCGAAAAGCCTCATAGTTGGCGCCAAGGTGATCCAGGTTGATTTCGGCCCGGGTCGATCTGTATTGTGCTTGCAATATCCAGTCACCTTCTTCAATTGTTAGCCTGTAACATAACCTTTTACCATTCGGAATGTTGCAAAGTCCTTATTCCTAAAGGTTAATGGTAATATTCAGAAACGTGGCTGTCAAATGACAGGGGGCGTTTTGCCAGCCTCCTCTACCATCTCTGCAATGAACAGGATATACAAGCGATGCACATCTTAGACCGCGAATGAACAAAAGACGGATACGGGCGGCAGCAGAGCATTGTACACTCTAGACCGTCTGCATCCGTCTTATAAGGTTTTATTTACCCGATTGATCCTGTATAGAAGCGGCAATTTGTATCATTTCGCTCACAGGCAGGTCAGCACTGGTGATTCGGAACTCGATTCCATCATTCATCCAGGTCAGGGTTTGCTGCTCACTTCCTGTCAGAACGGCAAAACTTCCTCCAATATCAACCAGTTCACCTGCGGTTAGAGCGACTGCCCGATCTTTCGGACGTGCCTCCACAATCGTATAGTTGTACGTTCCGCTATATCGCAGCATCACCGCATGTGTTCCATTTTCCTCCAGCTCCGGCGTATCCTTGAGTTGCACTCCGGCTGGTGTGTAGGACGGTTCGATCAATCCAAACTCACCCATCATAGCTTCTGCAGCATCTGTGCCAGCCGATGTTCCGGTTGCTGCATCAGATGCTTCTGGATTTTGCTTCTGCTCCGTGCTGGCTGCTGTATCGGATTTCGAAGTATCGTCTGTGGCAGCTCCGTCCACCTTCGCTTTACCAGACTGCTGCTGAGCTGCGTTTCCTGCTGTTCCCTGCTCTTGCCCAGATTCGCTGGACTTCACGCCAGTCGCCCCATCTATCGCACCGCCAGGATTAAGCTGACTGCTGGAATCCACTGCTCCAGAAGATGGCGCACCTTCACTCTTCGTATTTGTTTTACCCGAAGCCATATTGCGCTCCATATCAAAAGAGTCCTTGTCGAACTTCGTATCAAAAGCAAATTGATCGAATTTCAGATCAACGACGACCTTGGCGTTCGCATCAGAAACCTGTACCTGAGTGGGTGCATAGTTGCTTTTGGACAACCATATCTTTTGTCTGACCAGCGCGTGGCTGTTGTAATTTGCCGCCACATCAAACACATAGGATTTATCGTCGGTAGCCAGCTGGCGTGAGGCATCTCCGATAATGCTGCGCACCAGCGTTTCATACAAATATACTTGGCCTTGGTTGTTCGGCCAGTCGCTTTTAAAGCGGAAGCTCTTGTTCAGGCTGGGCGTGAGTACAAATACACCCTCGTCATTACGCAGCACGATCTGTGTAACATCTTTTTTCTCGTTCGTCATAGCAATTCGGTAATAGGACGGCTTGCGGTAGGAGATATCCACCTTGTATTCCTGCGGCGTATCGCCGGTATGCAGCGTCATCAAAGCTGTACCGTGATAGCTGTTCAGGTCGCTCACCACGTCACTCAAATCTTTAACCACATCGTCCGCGCTCTTCTTGCCGCACCCGGCCAGCAGCAGCGTTACACACATGACCATGGCAAGCATCCATGAAATCCGGCGCATGTCATCAACCCCTTCAGCACATGTTTTAAATGAATTAGTACATGTCTATGAAGGACTTGTTCGATTTATGCAGACTGGCATGACAAGCTGGAGGCATATCTATTGTACCTTCCTCTATCACGAAAAAGAGCCGTTCCCGCGCAGGGAACAGCTTTGCATTAAGCGAGCTGCCTGCCGTGCGTCAAGGCCGGGTATACTTCACAGATGCAGACCGCTGGAACTGGAGCGATGCCATGACCCGACAAAAGCTGCTCACTGCCCTGCCCAAGCTGCTTGGCGCATCATTACAAGATGGTCGTATTTTCCAAAAAAATACTACATTAGACCCTGAATGCTTCCATCAGCCTCCAGCGACATATGCTCGGCGGCCGGGGATTTAGGCAGTCCAGGCATCGTCATGGTATTGCCCGTCTCCACCACTACAAAGCCTGCGCCTGCGGATAAAGAAGCCCTGGACACGTGAATTGTAAAGTCTTCCGGTGCGCCTAGCAGAGATGGCTGATCTGAAAAGGAATAGGGGGTTTTGGCCATACACACAGGCAGTTGTCCGAAGCCAAGCTGCTCCATATCGGACAACGCCCGTTTAGCCGTCGGGGTATACACTACTTCTGCCGCCCCATAGATCTCCTTCGCAATCATACCAATTTTCGTTGGCAAATCAAGTGCAGCATCATACAAAGGTGCAAAGCGGGCTTTATCCTCCTGGAGCAGATCTAGCAGGCTTTGAGCCAAGCGTTCTCCCCCACGGCTTCCCTGCGCCCATACCTGCGACAGCTCGGCGGGTACACCCAGCCTGCGGCATTCCGCCAGAATCAGTTCCAGCTCGGCTTCATGATCTGTCACAAAATGGTTAATCGCTACCAGTACAGGCACGCCAAACTTTTGCAAATTCCGTACATGCCGGTTCATATTGGCTAAACCAAGCTGTAATTGCTCCAGATTTTCCGCATCCAGCTCATTTTTAGAGACTCCGCCGTTATATTTCAGTGCTTTCGCGGTGACGACCAATACAGCCGCATCTGGCTGCAGCCCGGACTGGCGGCACTTGATGTCAAAAAACTTTTCTGCCCCCAGCTCAGCCCCGAATCCGGCTTCCGTGACGACTACCTCTCCCAGCTTCAACGCCAGCTTCGTTCCGATCAGACTGCTGCACCCATGTGCAATATTCGCAAAAGGCCCACCATGCACAATGACTGGAGTTCCCTCCAACGTTTGTACCAGATTGGGCTTCAATGCTTCCCGAAGCAGCACAGCCATGCCCTCCACCGCGTGTAGCTGCCCTGCTGTTACCGTTTCGCCTGCTTCGTTATAACCAATCACCATGCGACCCAATCGTACTTTTAGATCGTTCATATTTTCACTTAAGCATAGTACCGCCATTACTTCCGAGGCCGAGGTAATCAGAAAGCCACTTTCTCTCACCGCTCCATTACCCGAGCCCAATCCGGTCACAATACTTCGCAAGCTCCGGTCGTTCATATCTACAGCCCGTTTCCACACGATCCGTTCCGGCTTCAGGCGCAAAGCATTTCCATGAAACAAATGGTTATCAATCATCGCTGCCAGCAAATTATGTGCTGCCGAAATCGCGTGTATATCCCCTGTAAAATGCAGATTAATGTCTTCTGCCGGAACAATCTGGGCCTTTCCTCCCCCAGTGGCTCCCCCTTTCATACCAAAGCAGGGTCCAAGGGACGGCTCACGCAGCGCAGCAACGGTTTTGTGCCCGAGCGCATTCAGTGCCTGTGACAGCCCGATCGTCGTTAGCGTTTTTCCTTCTCCCGCTGGCGTTGGATTCATCGCCGTAACCAGCACCAGCTTTCCATTCGGGCGATCCTTCAACTGCTCCCACAGGGACGGATTCAGCTTTGCTTTATATTTTCCATACGTCTCCAGATGTTCCTCTTCAATTCCCGCTTCCTTGGCTACCTCAATAATCCTCTTCATTCCTCGTTATGTACCCCCCATTTTTAGGTCAGACCCATGGTGTCAAACACTCTATATGTTATTTTACCAAAGTGTGCCGTTTATTGCGCTATGATTCATCTCATCGCAACCGTTTTCATCATGTGAGCTATAAAAAAAGAGCATCCCCCGTCACGTAGACTTTGGTGGATACTCTTTGGGCGTGTCTCGTTTAATGACCGGCTCTTATATTAACCTACAGCGTTAGCAGCGTAATTTTCGGCAATAAATCCTTTAGAAATCAGGACAGCTTGGGCTTTCTTGGTCGCAGGGCCATAGCCCTGAGTCAGCAGATCATTAATATGTAAGCGGTTATATATGAAGCAAAATACAAAGCTGGACGCCCCGCTCGTAAGGATCGATACCAGAAAAATAATAACAGCCCACTTCCAATCCCCTCTAAACAGCGCAGGGAAAAAACCGAAAAAGAGCGTGGTCCATGAAAATCCCACTTTGCGCTCCTTGATCATTCCCGTTTTATTTCTTAATTTAATTTTCATATTACCCCTTTCCTTTCTCTATATATAGTCTTTTGGAACTACAGTAGATTATATAACGTAGAGGGAATAAGTGGAACTTATCTTTTTGTCTAAAATAGCAATTCACTCAAACACTTTCTAGCTTATAATGCTTTTCTAACGCTTCTTTAAAAGCATCGACAGGGTACTGGTATTGCACCGTTTTAAATACAATCCGGTTGTTCCACTGATTTTTTTCCAGCTCGCAACCATGCTCCATATCCAATTCCCTCATGACGAAAATAATCTCATCCAAGGTTCTCATCACACTATAGCTGTTCGTCGTCGTAGCCAGCATCTGCTCGCCTTCCTGTGTGTATGCCTTTACGATCTGCTCATCAAAACCTTCACTGATCATCAATTCCTTCAGGGCTTGGACAAAAAGAGTCGGCAGGTGTTTGTACTGCGATTTTTTAATCCCAAACAGCGTAATGCTCAAGCGGGATGCATCATGCATAAACACAATATTTTTTCTCCGATTCAGTAAAAACAAGCTGGCATGCCAACTGTTTAAAGGCGGATAAATATCAACGTGAAGTGGTTCGGCAGCCCATTCCTTCAGCAGTTTTTGTGTTCCCCGTATAACAAACATCGTTGCTCTCCTTTATTGACGGTCCTGTGCCGCAGCTCATGATTTGACATGCCTGATCTCTTGCCTACAGCATGTCCCGGATATCATAACACCCTATTCCTAAGATTAGATTGTAAACTCTTTCAGTATAATATAGGGGAACTGTAACTGCCAGTAATTTGATTACATCTTGTGTTAGGGTTGAGTTGACCTCGGTAATCCCACTTACTTCTCATGAGCGGATTTAAATATATTTCTTGTTGTGGTTAAAGAGCCGTCATTCAAGAGACGATATTGTGCCGGGACGAATTTCAATACATCTCATGTTGTGGTTAAAGCAAGATTAATCGGATCGACTTGGCTTATCATACCGAATTTCAATACATCTCATGTTGTGGTTAAAGGATGCGATGAAGCAATGGAGCCGCGATGTTCAGAAACATTTCAATACATCTCATGTTGTGGTTAAAGCCCGCTCCTGGCCGTGCTCCTCCATAGTTCTTGCTGATTTCAATACATCTCATGTTGTGGTTAAAGAAACAAAGCAGCTCATTAACGCCAAACTACGTGAGTATTTCAATACATCTCATGTTGTGGTTAAAGATATTTACCCCAGGATGTGCTGGTTGTCCTTCAGAAATTTCAATACATCTCATGTTGTGGTTAAAGTACACGGATGGTGTATCTAAAAAATATTTAGACGCATTTCAATACATCTCATGTTGTGGTTAAAGCAGATAAGACGTTGGCAGCTACGGCAGGAGCGCCGCATTTCAATACATCTCATGTTGTGGTTAAAGCAACGAGTCTTTGAAAACTCCTATATCGGCAAAGTATTTCAATACATCTCATGTTGTGGTTAAAGGTCCCTAATACCGCCTCTTAATACCACTAGGTTATCATTTCAATACATCTCATGTTGTGGTTAAAGTGAGCAGGAACAGCATTGGCTACCTCCGCCGTAGCTATTTCAATACATCTCATGTTGTGGTTAAAGTTAATAACGGCGCTGACGTTGACACGATCATCAAAAATTTCAATACATCTCATGTTGTGGTTAAAGTCAGGGTTGATGGGAGAAAACGCTGGAGAATCCATATTTCAATACATCTCATGTTGTGGTTAAAGTAAGAAAAGACAACTTCGTGGATGCTTTAAACTGTTATTTCAATACATCTCATGTTGTGGTTAAAGGACGCAGTGCGCATCGACCGTGCTATACAATCTGGATTTCAATACATCTCATGTTGTGGTTAAAGTTTCGTTCACGCAGTACAATCCCCGTACCTACTTCAATTTCAATACATCTCATGTTGTGGTTAAAGACGGAAAAGGGTAAAGGCGGTATGAAGATTCCAGAAATATTTCAATACATCTCATGTTGTGGTTAAAGGCTAGTAAAATCAAGCTTTTTAATTTCAGTAATGTGCCTAGTTTACTACAGCCCCAAGGGTTTCGCAATTTTTCCCCAACCGGAAAAGGGGTGACGCTAATTGCACAGAAAATCCTCGATAACCCTTGGGGCAGTAAGAAGAACCAGCTATCTGTCCATTAAGGCGGTTGGGAAAATTACAGTAATAAGGACTCCGAATCATTCAAACGGACACCGATGATTTCCTCGTCGAAAACATAATCACCTGTCATCTTAAAAACGGCAACAAAGTCGGTCCCTTCATCAATAACCTTTTTTAACTCAGCGCGTAGCTGAATTAAATTAGCGGGGGTAATTTCACCTCGAAATACGGATTTCTGGAAATGAACGAGATACTTTTTACATATTTTAAATACCTTGCCCACTCGTTCTTCTCCGATATCATACACCAGAATGACATAGTTATAATTTTTCGCCATATCCTTCTACCTCTTTTCCTTTTCCAAAAAGGGAACAAAAGGCGTTCCTTCGACGATATGCTTTTTTAACTTGTAATCATCATATTTAATAGCAGATAAATAGCTGACCTTCCGTTTAAGTGTGCCATGATCGAACACCTGCTTCATCCGATCTTCAAGCGCGGTGATAAATACATCGCGACCCGTCCCATTTAAAATACAGTAATTATAATCCTTTTCAAAATGCTTATTGACCTGTATTCTTCGGTTGTTCACCAATTCAAAAATAGGGCGGTACACCAGCAATGGCTTAAACGGCTCGGACAGATCCAGACTGAGGGAAAATCGTCGATCGCTCGGTTCATGCAGAAAACTGATACTCTGATCCAAATGCGTATGATAAATTTGCGAAATCGTTTTCGTGTACAAAATGGTATTACCAAAGCTAATTAGTGCATTCAGCGGATTGTCCGGCGGGCGCTTGACCCGCTTATTCATTTTAAAGTCTTCGGGCAGGAACGTCTTAAATGTATCGTAAAACCGTCTCCAAATCTCCCCTTCCACACTCAACAGTCTCGGAATATCCTCCATTTTATCTAATAATCCTGGTACATCTTTTTTTAGCCAGTCCAGATATGGTTTGATCTCCTTGTTGCCATGTTTATAATAATGATACAGCACTTCATGGATGTTAGCTGCAATGGCACCAATAAAAGCAGCAGCAATAGGTATTCTTCTCTCCAAACAGGCTTTCGCTTGCAATAGCTTAACCTTACCGCTCATCCTTGCGTCCTTCGGATAAAAGGTGCCTCTAAAATGACCATAGTAATCGAAGAAATGGACTGTTATCCCTGCCATCGACAGAAAAGACAGGAGCTTGCTGTTCAACGTTATCTCATTCAGCAAATATAGCTCCTTCAATCCATGAATCGGCAGGTGTATGATCCCTTTTTCTTCACTCCGAAATGTCAGTGAATTATCTTCACGTCCCAAAATGCCCGGAGTACGAATATATCTGGTAGAGGGTGCTGTTTTGGACATTTTTGTCGTCCTCCTTTCTTATAAAAAGCAGTAGGCAAGATAGGCGCAGCGGGTACATTTTTTCTCACGTATCGCCGGATCGGGCTGCTCCTGCTGCAAATATTGCTCCAACTCAGCCAACAACTGCTCCATCGCCTGTTCTGCCGCTTCATCCAGCTCCAACTCTATCGTTTTACTAGCCTGTTTGTTGCGCTCGCTAAACTGGATTTTTCCCTTGCGCTCCATCCCTTTTTGCTTGAGTACATACATGTAATACAGCGTCTGCCATTTCGTTGCTTCTACATCAGCGTCAGACTTTTTGATTTCGGTCACATAGTCGCTGGTCAGCTTGTCCACTTTGATGCCCTCTATTGCAACTTCGCGATTTTTCTTCCCTTCACTTTGCAGCTCATGCATGACCTTGCCAATTCGTACATCCTCACTGTCATCCTCAAAATTCATCCCGTTGGCAAACAACCAGCATTGTCTACGGCAGTGTACATAATAGTTCACCATCGTTCCGGTAATTCTCATAGCAAAAGCCTCTTTTCATCTTCCTCATATCTAGCACGATTAAACTTCTTGGTATTCGTCCTCTCGTCCATATCCATATATTGTTCACCGTGCTCCACGAAATACAAAGTACCTATACAACGGGTGTGTATCCCTGGCTTTACCTTTCCCCATTTTGCATACATGTGGGGAACCGGATAAATAAAAGTAAAGTTATTCATTTGAGCACGCACCAAAGACAAGCGAATCATTCTTTCTGAATAGTCCATCTCCAACCGCTTGTCTGACAATCTAACAAACTCATCCCACACATCTTGACCGTTCAGCGGGGGAGCGTCTTTCATTGGACAGGTATAGTTCAGGAACAGCGTCACACTTTGATCAGGAATGAGGTTCATATGCTCTTGTACATCTGGAAATTCAAGTTCCTGCACTTTTTTGGTAAAATCGCTCCAATGCTGTTTATCCGGTTTTTCACGAGACTTGTTGATTTCACGAATAACATTCTCATAAAATCCACTGAAATCCTTATTTTCAAGCATTTTTTGGTATGCTTCTTCCTTGAGATCAAATGCAACACGCAAGTCGTTTTTATATATACTACTTGCCTCGTCACAATTAAAGAAATAAGCCTGACAGTAGTCACGGAGACAAGAACGATTCAGTCGTCCCAAAAATTGCTCCTCGCTATCCAGCAAAGAAATATCTTTAAAGCCCACATCCATATCAATGTCTACCCCGGCTTCAATCACCTGTGTTGCTACAACGATCACATCACTCAGATAAAACCTCCCATGTTCGTCCTTCCCCAATTTCTGCAACAGCTCTTGGCGATAGGAGAAGCTATCATCCCCGGTAAGCTCATAGACGTCAATGCCCGTATCCTGCTCTAGCACCAGATTATAAAATTGGCGTGCCGTCTTTTTCTTGATAAACTCGATCAGCACCCGATTCCCTTGTCTATCCCTCTTTCGCTGCTTGATTACAGATTGAACATGCTCCAATACTTGTTCCGGCTGCATCTTGCCCTGTTTTAACAAATTAAAATCCAGCTTCACGCGCTCTCTAAACAACGAATGGGTAAAATAACGATCCCGGTTCTGCACCAGTGTATAGGTTTGTATAGCTTCCTCATTATCCTGCTGCTCCAGTAACAAATCCAGATTTGGCAGGGTAGCGGACATGATAATAATTTTAATGTTCAGAATATCCGCAAAGGATCGCAGAAAATGAATAATTTCCTTCCACAATTCATTGCGGTAGCTCTGAATTTCATCCAATACAATGACACTATTGCACAAATGAGCGAATGCTAGATTGACCTCTCGTCCTGTCCCGAATAGATAATTAAAAAAATTCACATGAGAAGTCAGTGTCACCGGATATTGCAGCAATTGACGCTCCAACAGCACTCTTTTGAAATCCGTATTATCTGGCTCCTTGTCCTTCCCTTCCAAAGTAGCTTCTGCCTCTAGTTCTTCCTCGGTCACCATCGGAGTAATCGAATTAATAACTTCCACCCGATAGCCGTTTACCTGCTCCTTGTGGAAAATCCCATTTAGTGTCTGTCTCGCCTGCTCGATTAGAGAATTGAACGGAAATACGTAAATTAACTTGTTCAGTCCCAAGCCGCTATTCAGCAAATGCAATGCCAGATTTATAGACATGTTGGTTTTGCCTGAACCTGTAGGGGCTTCAAGATAAAAAACAGGCTCTTGCAGTCGCTCCAACAGTCGTCTTTCCGTTTCAATAAACAACGCCGCCCGTAGCTGATTCATCTCAGACAAGCCAGAAGCATCAGGATTTTGGCGATAGGACTCAATCCCCCGCACAATTCCCGTCTGACGATAAGCCTCCAGCATGGGCTCCACTGGTAGACGTTCTCCAAAATAATGCATCTCCGGCACTTGCTGCTCTATATATTGATACGTTGCCCGAAAATCCGATGCGACCATCGTGGAGTACAGCAGCTTGACCAACACATAGAAAGGAAAGGGCCTGTGTATTTTATTCTGACGTTTATTGCCTTCCAGACGGATGCATCCAAATACGTTATCATTTTGTAGCAAGTCCTGCTGATCACGATAATAGCGAATATAATCAGGATTCTCTTTGATCCGGTTATATTGATTTCTTATTTTCAGCTCAAATTCGTTGATCTGCCCTCCCATATCTTCATCCATGTTTCCCAGGTATGTATGGTGGCGGGAGATCGTATACGCGAATGAATATAAAAGATGATGCAGGAATGCAAGTACTTTGCGTTTATGCTTCTTACGGTTTGGATACAGCTCTGTTGTATCATGCCATTCCTGCACCTGTTGCAAATGAATATGCAAGTAAAGCACAGCAGACAGCATGGAATGGTTACTGTCTCCCAACTCAGCGTTCCTTTTAACTTCATTGTTCTTCATTTTGATACGTTGGAAGGCCGGGTTCACCTTGCCAAGATCGTGCAAATAAATGGCTTGTCTAAAATAGTACATGATCATTTGCCTTAATGATTCATCCAGCGGTTCACCATCTATGCCAAGACGATCCAGCGCCCTATGTACCGCAGCTTCCACACCATTATCCCTCATTAGTATCTCAGCATGATGCATGACCAGATCGCTATGCTCCTCCAGCATTTCATCCTGTTGAAGCCCCTCTTCTATTGCCGTGTGCGCCTTCAGCCTCCCTTTCCCTTCCTCCGTTAGCCAATGCTGTATGGATACATGAATACGCAATTCGTCTTCCCTCTTTTCCTTGGGTACAATTTTAAAAAATCCATTTAAAAAACCGGGCACTCCCCATCCTGACAATGGAGAATACCCGGTGTTGATTCCATCTACGAAAGCAACCGCCCCGCCCTTATCTAGATAAAATACAAGGTGCGGCCATTATCAGCATCCCGGTACATTTTTTGTAGATCTTCGGCTTTTAGCTCATCTGTATCTATCTCCTGATTAGAAAATACAAGCGGCTCCAGAATGTAACCGTTGTTGGCTGCATTTAGCCCTACGGGAAGGTACTCTTGCAAGTAGGATTGCATCTGATCATCTTTCACATATCCTCCCGTATCCACAAGTACATGCGCAGCCCGGAGGGAGTCGATATATTCCGGTTCATCTACTGGCTCCAACTCAACCAACCGAGCTTTGGATATCGTAGCCGGATGATCGTTTTTCCCCAGATAAGGAATGTATTCAGCCTTGGAATGCTGTACATAATCTGCGAGCCGATCAAAAACTTCCTGATCTACACCTCCATCATCTGCCACGTAGATCGTCCAGCGTGGACGCTCCAACCATTGCTCTCGCACATTCAGCACACCGCCCTCTTCCTGGCTGGCATAACCGACTGTGTTGTTGAAGATCTGGATTTTTTTCGAAAAATATCCTCGATCCCCGTGTGGCACGATGCTCACTGATGCATGACAAAACACCTCATAAAATTCAGGGTACGGCATCGCCGGATTATCCTGTTTGGCTTTACCGCCCAACGCCATATTCCGTTCATACTGCTGCGTATAGCCGCCAAGTCCGAGTACCGCACCGAGCAAGCCATATAACGCAACCTTATGAATATGACTGTATGTAAAATACGCATATACGTTAACATCCGGCTTTTTAAAAAACGCTGTTTCTCCGCTCAACTCAAATCGTAACGCCTGCATACTTTCTTCCCTCCTTCCCCGATGTAATAATCCTCTAGCCTTGAGGAAGCTCGCTGCGCGTAAAGATGTTAAACGTCCGCAGCCCCGGAAAATCCAGCTTTACACGCGATGCATACGGATTAACGTATAATTCTACCGTTTCAATTTCCTCGTTTACATCGTTCAAAAGCGCTGCAAGGGCCGATAAATCATAAACCGTCTGCTCTCCATCCTTGTCCTTATCTACCTTCACATAAGGGTCCAAATTCGGTAAATACGCCGGGCTCCCCGCTTTAAATTCCACAAATAAGGCAAAAGCATTTTCCGCACCGGATTTACTGTTGGTATTTTGCAAAGTAGCCCCGGTCAAAGCTCCCGTTTTGAAAGCCTGATATGCTTCCTCCGTATACCCTTCAAAGCCCCCGGCTGCCAGCAGTTCCACATAGTGATCATAATGCTTCGGATTGACGGAAAAAGGATATACATAATGGGATTCATCCACCGTTCTCTTTTTACCAATCGAGGTGGCGTCATTGTCCTCGCTCTTTTCATTTGAGTTACGAAACGGAGATAAAATATCCTGTACCTCCAGATTCGACCAGTCAAATTTATTAAAGCCCTGACCAATTTGTACCGGACCAGCAAGACCAATATTCTGATCCTTCACCGCAAACGTTGCACCAAAATTCATCACATCCACACATTGAAACAGCTTGCTCAGCACTTCACGTGAATTTTTGGATACTTCTTCACCGAAAAGATATTCATAACGTTCTGCGAGATTACGAGGCTGGAGCTTCTCTTCTTTCCCTTTGTCCGCATCCTTTGCCTTGTCCACCTTCTTATCCTTGCCGCTGCTCACTTTATACGAACGAATATACAGTACCTTCTGGCCTTCCTCTGCCCATAAGCGCTTAATGCTGTATTTTAACGCCTTGTCGCTACCAAAAATTTGGCCCGTGCTGGTTGTCTTTGGCTGCCCGCTAAAGTCTGCATTCCAGTTCGCCATCCGGCTGACAATCCCGATTAGTCCTACCACACGATTAGTTTTCTTCGCCATGTCCGTTCTCCCCTTCGCTGCTTGGTTTCTCGTTCTCGCCTTTTTTCCAGAACCAGTTGTCCGAAAATAACCCCGCCAGGAACATTTCTCTTGCATCTTCATGCTGGAATTCCTTATCCGGCTGATAGGCGTTCACATTCGCTAAAGCCCAATTTAATTTAGTATATTGCAGCAGTATTTTGTGGCGATGCAAATGATACGCTTCTTCGATACGTCTCTTAAGCTGTCCACTGCGCTTTGCCATGAAAAAAGGCCCGAGTAAATCTCCTTTTTTCTGCTGGGCTTCAGACTGACTTTTCAAATAAAAAGCAAGCTGCCCTGCCAAATAATAAAACTCATCATCCGTCTCTACATAGACCGGCTCTGGATTGGCTGTCTGTTCCGTTTGCCCTGCTCCATGTGCGTTTTCCTTCTGTTTCCGCTTATCCAAGGTGTCCAACTTTTCTTTGAGTTTATTAGACACTGCAATCAGGCGATTTCCCATAGCTGTGTACTCCTCTCCTTCCAAATGAGCCATTAACGAAAGTCTTACATTCATCGCATCGGCCAACCCACTCAGATCCAGCTTCGACTTCTCTTGCCCTGCTGGTTCTACCCGCAGTAGCTGTTCCTCCAACAGACGAAGCGTTACCCGTGCAAATTGAGAACGGATCGTGGCGGTCGTTCCCTTGAAAAACCAGTCATGGAAGCCCTTTTTGCTCTGCATAAATAGTGCAACCATCCCACTGGTAAAATCCTTTTCTCTCGCCTTCGGCTCATCTTGAAGAAAATCACCGTTCATCCGCCCGCGAAAAAAGCGTCTGCTGATGTCCTTTTGCAGTTGCTCCACATTTTCCAGATAGCCGTAATCCTTCATAAACGCTTCGCCATCGTTATTTTTGGTCATCAGACCCAGTGCATTCTTGAGCCGAATATTAACATGGACTTTTTTTGAAAAAGGTACATTCTCAAAGTCTTGTACCTCGTTGTCCTTTCCCTCCACGTAAACCAAAAAATAGCCTTCTGCGACTTTCTCAGAATTCTTGGAAAAATCCGTACGATAGCCAAATTTGTTCATTCGAAACTTGGGCTGAGAAAGGAGCCATTCAGACGCTTCCTTGACCAGCAATGCTTCCTCCAAAGATAAACGGACAGGCGCTCCAACACGCATCGTTTTATGCTCTAAATACGGCTTCTTGCTGTTCATACTCATATTAAAGCCGGGAAGACCTGTCAAAGCTCCGTCTACCATTTGGTTATAGTCATTACTATTAAAGATTTTTGGGATGGTATATAGCAAATATTCATAGCCATACATTTCGTCCCATGAATAAAAGCTGGAAGATTCGTTAGATGAGTGATCCATTGATGAGTGAAGTGGAGTAGATTCTGAGGTGAGAAAGATTTTAACGTAATTCTTAAAAGGAATCGTTCGGATATGGTCGATGAAAGCAGACAGGTTTGTAGCATACCATTGCTCAATCTGTGCAATACTTGTCCGACGTTCCTCACTTACGAGATATTCAAGCGCAGATGCATAGTCCGTATCAGAGAAAAATTGCTGCGTAGGACTGGTGAAGATAGTCTCGGTGCTGCTTTTCTTACTGGCATTTTTGCTGCTAGTCTTCTTGATACCTATCAGCTCATCCCACTTTTTCTGCACCTCAGATGCCTGAGTCTTGTCCAGAAAACGGGTAAGATGCGTGCTCATCCCGGTGGTTCCATCTGCCAGTGGCTCAGCTAAAAAAACATCCCTTTTTGCATATAGGGTGTACGGATTATTGGAATGAAGCTGTTTGCCGGGATCTACGGCTTTGTTCATGGAGATCAGAGAACTCACATAATCTTTTTGTTGGAACCATTCAAAAAGCTTCCCACGTGCTCGATCAGGTTCTTCTTTAGTAATGATCATATGCTCGCTTTCAAACTGGCTGACCTGTTCATTCCAACCTTGATCCACCCGCAAACGAATATACAGCCCTTCCTTGGGTTGGTGTCTTAGAAATGTGATGTTGGGAAAATCATTCCTCGCCAATAAATAGCTGTTCGTCAAATCCTTCAGCATACCTCGCGCCTCCTTTCCACGTTATTCCAATCCTTTGGCGATACAGAAGCCTGCCCCAAGGATGCTATTTTTTTCTGCCGCTCCTGAGCCTAACACAACATTTGCCAGCATCTGTGAATGTTCATCTTCTCTGACAAGTAGCCGTAGTTTATTGCCTAGTAGCTTACGTCCTTTATAGGCCAAGGCAATCGGCTTATGATTCAACACCTGAATCCCTTCAATAAAAGGCTGCTCCAGTCGAATAGGCTGATCTGGGTACAGATGATTATATTTTTTCTCCGCGTTAGCATGAATCCGTTGCAGTAAAAGCTCTACACTCAGACCGGGTACCCACGGCTTGCCTTCAATGGTCACAATAGCAGGGGTGACAGTGGTCAGCTCGGTGATATGCACCAGCTTTTTGGATTGCACGGGAGATGCAGCGATAAACTGGAAATATTCATCCTCCTGTAAGGCTTGCAGTGCTGCCGATATTCGACGTAACGTAATCTCCATGGAACTGCGGATCGTAATGACGTATACACGACCTTGCTTATATACCCCCTCCTTTTCACGCGGAAAAGGCGATCCGAATGTATAGTGCTTGTAGTCCTTGTCATAGTGCGTCTGCTTTAACGTTTCGTCATTCAGCCCCGCCCGACCAATCCAGGCTCCGATACGCTCCGGTATCTCCAGATGATGAGATAATTGTTTCATTAACGTTGTTACATGAATTTCAAAGCACAATATATTCACCTCCTAACTTGATATAGAGTATAGACCTTGCCCCATGATTTGTAAATATTTTTTTCATTATACTTCTATTTTAAAATAAGGTTCGACGGTACTTAGACCGCTACACGTGCAGATTGTTCTTCCGATTGCTGTTATCCCCGGATTTTCTGGATTGTATAAACCCATCAGGGGTTAAAATCCGGGGATAAAGGCAAACGCTTACGCTTCTCCAGAACAATTCTGCCCGCTTCGCTGCTTAGGACTGAGTATATTTCATGTTGTGGTTAAAGAGGAAAGCACGGACTCATCGGAATCATAGTCCCGCCCTGATTTCAATACATCTTATAGTGTGGTTAAAGGGAATCCGCTACATCCTGCGGAGTGGCGTAAACAATATTTCAATACATCTCATGTTGTGGTTAAAGATTTGCTTTAGGTCATCAATCTTATCTCGTAATTCTATTTCAATACATTCCATGTTATGGTTAAGGTTAACATATTTATTTTATATTGGTATTGGGGTATTATTTCAATACATCTCTTGTTGTGGTTAAAGCCAAACGACGCGGTGGGCGCAGACGTTAAGGATTCCTTATTTCAATACATCTCATGTTGTGGTTAAAGACTTGATGGACAAGCGTTGGGGCACTGATAGCGAAAATTTCAATACATCTCATGTTGTGGTTAAAGGCTGGAGACGGATTATACTGTCGCGGTGGCTGCTGTATTTCAATACATCTCATGTTGTGGTTAAAGACATATTTGATCTGCTTCATCTTCTGTAATAAACCAGATTTCAATACATCTCATGTTGTGGTTAAAGAAAAGGGCTTATGAGGAACGGGATATTATTGTATTATTTCAATACATCTCATGTTGTGGTTAAAGGCCACGTGGAAGGCTCCATACAAGTTTTTCATAGCCATTTCAATACATCTCATGTTGTGGTTAAAGCCATAATAGCAATCAAAAACCAATTGCATGATCTGCATTTCAATACATCTCATGTTGTGGTTAAAGGAATCGAACGCCAGTGAGTATTCAAGTTTTATGTAATTTCAATACATCTCATGTTGTGGTTAAAGGAGAAAGAACCTAAGTATGCTACTGCTCAAGAAGCCAATTTCAATACATCTCATGTTGTGGTTAAAGGCTAGTAAAATCAAGCTTTCTAAAATCGCAATGTGGTTATTTTACTACAGCCACAAGGGTTTCGCAATTTTTTCCCAACCGTAGGTCGCTTCTTGCCAAGTGTTAAGAAAAATAGCTGTATCCCCTGTGGTTCTAAGAATTCCCCTCGCTCTAGCTAGTTATAAGGTTGGGAAAAACATAGACCTTTGGTCTAGTCGAGATCGCTTACCTAAGAGTATAATGTAAAATGCATCAGAAAAAATTGCTCATAATGAATGAAACACTTGGTGTATTTAAATTTATAATTCTAGTTTTAAAATACTGAAAACTAGACTATGACCATAACATCCGATGTTTCTTTTCTTTTTGTTCGGATATATTCTTACTAATGGCTGTGAGCTACTTCTTTCTGAATAGCCAATTAGTAATTGAACCCAATACCAAACTTACTAAAAAAGAAGTAAATACCGATTTTAAAATAATAGGCAGTATTGATTGATTTCGAATATCCACGATATTTACAAGGAAACCTACAAATATAATTATAAAAATGGCAATATAATCCACTTTTCTGAAGTCTTTCATATTAATCATCCTTTTAGAATTTGAGTTTTAAAGAGTATATTAGAGTGAAAATAATGCACCCAAATGTCAAAACCTCCTGACCATTTTAAGTGGTTTAGGAGGCCTTTGCTTTTTCAAAATAGATAAGATTTGAGTTGGATAAGGCTAAACAATTTTAACTATTGAGTCATCGAAAAAAGTATTTTTAGCAGGATCTTTCTCCCGCCCTAAAATGCTATTTTGAATGGATTTGTACCTTTTTTTCTGGTGCTTAACTGCCAGACTACGGTAGGATTCAAACAGGGCAACACATTTTTTAAAACTGGTATCGTCTTTTAAGCTGTCAGCATACTCAATTGCTCTTAGGACGGCATCAATCCCAAGACCCGGTTTGCCCTCCTTGAATCTATAGATGCTGAGCTGATATAGGAATTCAACGTAATAGTTCAAATTTTGGGGTTCTCCATAGAAGCCACCCAGTTCTCCGACTCTTTCTGCAAAATCCTTCAAAATAGGATTGATGTCGTAATTATGCATAATTGCCGATTCTAGAATCGTGATCATACCCGGAATTACCTCTTCAGCCGAATGTTCATGTAAAAACTGAATATATTCCGGTAGAACCTCTTCTTTGCCTTATAGTAAGTCTAAGGTGTATGTATTCGCTTTAGCTAACGTTCGGTAGTCTTCCACCTCTTGTAATCCCTCTTCATTAAGGCCGTCTACCCAACCCAGTTCGGCGTATTTTTCAACACACTCTCTAGAGAACTCATACTTACCTTGTTTTTGAAAAGCTATACCTTTGGTTAATTGACTAAATCCTAAGTAGTATACAAGTGGTCGTTTCATATGTAAAGTTCTAGGCTGTCCACCTTTTGTACGTTCCAACTGCTGTTGTTCGTATACCTGATGAACTTGAGTATGCAGTTGGTCTGCAATTTGAATCATTTGTTCCCATTCCTCAAGCGAAAAAGCCATTTTTAGCATTCCGACAATGGAATCAAGATCTGTTACTTCACCAAAGTCAAATTCTTTCACACGCAATTCCTTCTTGGTTACATTTTAATCCAATTTTATATGTTTTCTTCCTAAATATCAATCAAAATTCCCGAATTTTTGTCGATTGTTAACGTATTTAAGTGGATTATAAAAATAAGGAGTATAATTGGGGCTGGCAATTATCGTATAGTGTTCAAAAGGGGTGTTGTTTCATTACATCGCATGTTGTGGTTAAAGGCTAAATGAGTTGCGCGAGCAAAACAATAACCTGCAATTTCAATACATCTCATGTTGTGGTTAAAGTTTATACAAGGACAGCCGTCATGGTGAGTTTATCTGATTTCAATACATCTCATGTTGTGGTTAAAGTGGAAGTCGGACATTAA
Organism: Paenibacillus sp. 1-18; assembly: GCF_000520755.1. Taxonomy (NCBI): domain Bacteria; kingdom Bacillati; phylum Bacillota; class Bacilli; order Caryophanales; family Paenibacillaceae; genus Paenibacillus; species Paenibacillus sp. 1-18. Next base: position 943 of record NZ_ASSB01000278.1, on the reverse strand, counting down.
GCTCAACGGAAATTATTACATTTCAATACATCTCATGTTGTGGATAAAGCGCCAGAATCCGGCGCACTCCTTACCCGGTATTTGTATTTCAATACATCTCATGTTGTGGTTAAAGATGTAGCTCAGTACGTACAGCTTGTACGCACACAAAATTTCAACATCTCATGTTGTGGTTAAAGTAGTACGTGCGAATTGGTTGGCGTAGAAGAAGTATCATTTCAATACATCTCATGTTGTGGTTAAAGCCGGATTTGTCCGGCGTATACAATACCCCAAATTTAATTTCAATACATCTCATGTTGTGGTTAAAGACCAAGAACCACGCTAAACGAATGGAGACAAGCGTTATTTCAATACATCTCATGTTGTGGTTAAAGTCATCTTCGACATACCGAAGCGAGAAACACCACCGAATTTCAATACATCTCATGTTGTGGTTAAAGGAATGATCACGGAACTCCATGAAAAGCTTCAGCGTGATTTCAATACATCTCATGTTGTGGTTAAAGTGTTTACGCAGAACCGTCGGCTATTATATCAGAATTATTTCAATACATCTCATGTTGTGGTTAAAGGAATTGTTGTGAGTGTTTATCGACAGAGGATGATTCCATTTCAATACATCTCATGTTGTGGTTAAAGGGCCAAAAACTATTTTCCGATAATGAATGATTTTTAATTTCAATACATCTCATGTTGTGGTTAAAGGATGGGTGCAGGGCGAATGTCCTGCCGCACACATTGATTTCAATACATCTCATGTTGTGGTTAAAGGGCTTATTTTTCGCCAATTCAGAGCTGATGACTCTAATTTCAATACATCTCATGTTGTGGTTAAAGGCCACGTTCTCATAGAGTATCAATGCCGCTTCATGTATTTCAATACATCTCATGTTGTGGTTAAAGGGTTCCTTCGATGTTTATCTATAAAAAATTTATCAAG
>NZ_ASSB01000277.1:0-1220 GCF_000520755.1 Paenibacillus sp. 1-18 | reverse complement strand
TTTTAATGGGAACAACGACGACTTTTTTTGCGGTTGTGGCTTGTGCCATAGTTGTTTCTCCCTTCGATATCTTCTTTATACGGTCACATGTTATAATGCGTGCGGTACACCATCAAGTCCATTTCTGTCCATGTGATAGCTACTTGAAAGACTTTTTATTAAGCTCATCAATGGCTATAAACTCTTCTTCTGTAATTACATTTTGTGATCTTAATTGTTTTAATAGGCTCAGACTGAGCAAGTAGTCGATGGATTTTCGTTGCATATGTATGTGCTCCTTTGAAATAAAAATGGCTCACCACAAAGGCAAGCCGTATAGATATAAAGCTTAGAATAAATTCTTAAGATTGATGGTCTTTTCTATGGTAATGCTAGGATCGTTTACTAAGGTGGCAGTCAGTGCAAGGGCTTTATTGATTGCGCCACTACTGCTTCCGGCTTTCACAGTCACGCTATTTCCTGTACTCGCTGTCATGCTTCCCATGATAGGAGTTGAATCATCTTTATTTCGTAGGCTCCACTCTACCGACTGGTCAAACACTTCCGTTCCATGATTAGATCTACTATCACTGCCGATTGTATAATATATAATTTCATAGTCTGTATACACGTCCAAATACACTTGCTTATCGAATCGACGGGTAAATTTATGTAAGCCTAGTAATACATTTCGTTCTGCTGTTCCATCTTCCAACACATACGCATTCAAAGGAGACAATACTGTGGCTGAAAACTGGCCACCCGAATCAATATAGTTTAACTCAAAGCTCTCACCAAAGATTTCAGATTGTTTCCGAAGCTGTAGATTATGCTCTTTGTCCCAATGACTCATATGTACATCTATATTATGTATGGCTTTATCCTGATCTGACTTGGACACATAGTTTACTGGCTTACCGAGCAGATAGCCCACTTCATTATCTACGAACTTACGTGGAAAATTGAAAATGAGCTTTTGATTGCTTCTGCTTTCTTGCATGGCATAGTTCTTGAGAATGGCATGTTGGCCATTGTAGTAATCTGCATATTTCTGTTTGGCTAATGCAGCCGATTGGAGCTCATTTAGACACTTTAATATGATTTGTTCGTTTATTTGCAAATAGGTTCTTCCTTTCAAAATGGGCAATGTAACTGTTGTTTGAATAAAGAACAGAACCACCTTTACTAAGGTAGTCCCTTGTTGAATTCTCTTTAGCCCCTTAGTGAACTTGGACACTAAG
>NZ_ASSB01000276.1:0-654 GCF_000520755.1 Paenibacillus sp. 1-18 | reverse complement strand
CAGATCGGCATCGGGTCCGATGATGAAAGGATTTATCCCTTGTCCGTAGAAAATGTAGAGTTGCTCTTTTCGGATTTGTTTTTTGATCTTCTCCGCATTGGTATAGCTCCCAGTGAACACCACAATATCAGTCGGCATCACGGAATTCTCCATAAACACCTTCTGACTTACTTTACGAATATAGATGGGTAACCCATGTACAGCCTGGAGCTTTTCATGCAGCATGCTGACGTACTCGTTTACGTGAGAAGAAGGGCGAAAGTCTATCTTTTCAACGTACAGGGCCGGAATCAAAAGGTATAATGCGTAGGAGTACAAAACGACGTTGGAAGGCATAAATACAGCCATAGAACGCTGCCAGCCTGGCTGATAGGTCTGTACTTCCTCCAAAGCACCTTGAAGTGTGAGGATGGTGGAATCAATTTCTGCATTGGCGGCCCGATAGGATGAAAATTGGGTGAGAATATCCATCACTTCCTGCCGATGCTCGATCAAATAATTAAGGCACTTCAGAATTGCTTCATGCCTTTCCAAAAAAAGCGTATTTTTTTCCAGTTCCGGATTCATACTCATGATACATCCTCCCTTTCCTTTATGCGGTTTTTGGTAAATATCTTGTTACACTTTGCGAGAAGCAACTTTCTCCAGGGCAAT
>NZ_ASSB01000275.1:0-8078 GCF_000520755.1 Paenibacillus sp. 1-18 | reverse complement strand
TGGCAGCCGTTTTCTGGATCAGCGGCTGGAAAATATCTGTATCAAAGTTGGAATCTACATTTTGCAAAATGGATGCAAAACGCTCCAGGCCGGCCCCTGTATCAATATTTTTGTTTGGAAGCGGCGTATAGCTGCCATCTTTGTTATGGTTGAATTGTGAGAATACGAGGTTCCATACTTCCAGATAACGCTCATTTTCTCCACCCGGATACATTTCAGGGTCCGTCATATCGCTGCCGTAGGCTTCGCCACGATCATAAAAGATTTCCGTACATGGTCCACAAGGGCCTTCGCCGATGTCCCAGAAGTTATCTTCCAATTTGATAATACGTTCAGCAGGAAGGCCGACTTTTTCGTTCCACAGCTTGTACGCTTCTTCATCTTCAGGATACACGGTGACAGCCAAACGCTCTGGATCAAAGCCAATCCATTTCGGATCAGTCAGAAACTCCCATGCCCACGTAATGGCTTCTTCCTTAAAATAGTCACCAATGGAAAAATTGCCGAGCATTTCGAAAAAAGTGTGGTGGCGACGTGTTTTGCCGACATTTTCAATGTCGTTCGTACGAATACATTTTTGCGAATTGGCGATACGTGGATTTTCAGGCTTCACACGTCCGTCAAAATAAGGCTTAAGCGGCGCCATGCCCGCATTAATCCACAGCAGGGAAGGATCTTTATGAGGAACAAGCGGTGCGCTTGGTTCAATCACATGTCCCTTGCTTTCAAAAAACTCCAGCCATTTGGAGCGGATTTCACTAGCTTTCATATAAGTAGCCTCCTAGTTATGGTGTCACTTTGTTCTTGGCACAGGCCATAAAAACAGAAAAACGCCCCTGAACGGATCAGGGACGATTGTATCGCGGTACCACCCTGGTTATCGCCGTCCCCTCTGTACGAAATACCACATGTGCAAGCTGCACTCAGGCATCTGTTTAACGGACGAGCGATCGCCTTGTTTTCACTGGTAACGGGAGCATCCCGGCGGGTTCAGCCCGCACTCCGAAATGAGCTTTCCCTACTGGATAAACACATTTAAACATACTCAATTCAGTATATCCGTGTCATTTAGCCGTGTCAACGCGATTTCAGACAGGATGCAAAAGGAGAATACACAAAATCAGATCGGTTTACGCTTCACATAATAAGCAAAAAAATGCTGAAGCACTACCTTTAATACGGCCATCACCGGAACTGCCAAAATCAGGCCAGTAATTCCCGCTATTTCTCCACCCACCAGCAGGGCGAATATGATGGCTATCGGATGCAGATGCAGAGTTCGTCCGACCACCTGGGGTGAAATCACATTACTTTCCAGCACTTGAATACAGGTGTTCACAACGGCGACCAGCAACACCATTTTGAAGGAAACCGTAGAAGCCATAACGACCGCCGGAGCAGCCCCCAAAAAAGGCCCCAAATACGGAACAATATTGAAAACCGCAACTACACCTGCCAGCAACAGTGCATAAGGCATGCCAATCAGCATATATCCGATGTAAGCCATTACGCCGATAATAACGCATACCAGCAGTTGTCCTCTAACGTAGTTGCCAAGCGCCTGATCAATTTCCTTAAGCACCGTTACAATCGCCTTACGGCGAGAACGCGGGAGATAAGATACTATCGTCCGCTCGAACATTTCAAAGTCCTTTAAAATATAGAAAATCAGAAATGGCACAATGAACACATTGAACAGCATATTGATCATGCCGCCGATGTTATCCATAAACGTAGAAATACCCGTAGCCATCCGGTTTTCCAGTTGGAAAAACCACTGATTCATACCGGTTCGCACCCCTTGAGGCAAAATCCCGCTATCCATATTCGACATTAATCCCTGTGCATGCATAGTCAGCTCAGGCAAATGCTCATTCAGCTCATCCAGTTGTTCAATAAACATGGGGATCAGATTCATCAAAATGACAACAAGGCTGGCTAAAAATACAGCATAAATAAGCAGCACCGCTACACTTCGAGGCACCTTGCGACCGCCCAGCATATTGACAATAGGGTTAAGTACATAGGAAATGATCATCGCTACTGCAAACGGAGCAATGATCGTTTTCAGAAATTCATACAGATGCAAAAATAGTGGTCGTAGCAACCAGATAAAATATAGAATGACAAGTCCCAGCAGCGTCCATATTCCGTACCGGAACAGTCTGCTTTTGGTTAGTTGTTCCATATCGTGCCCCCTTACCGGACTAGCCTCCTTTAAGTATATGCTCGTACCTCTACTTTAATCCTTCCCCTGATTTTGGAGGCTTTAACATTGGAAGAAATTTCAGTAATGACTATGAAGAAAGAATGAAAACAATTGAAAATGATTAACAAAGTCGTTCCATCTGACGATATTAAGTACAAAGAACCATTTAAGCTTTCACATTTCTGAATCATCGGGGGTCGTAGTATGAACTTAAAAATGAAGCTTATTCTCCTCTTCACCTGCATTGTTATCGTTGCTGCAGGGCCTTTGTCGGTCATTAGCTTGACAAGCATTAAAAATCAGGCCAACCGTGACATACAGGAGCTTATGAGCAGTAAAGCCACCGAAACCGTCAATCAGCTTGATGGATGGACACGTGGGAATGCCAAAATTATCGAGACACTGGCTACAGGTTTGGAATCAGGCAATATTCCGTCAGATGCCAAAATAACTTCTTTAAAGGCAGCCTTTCAAAAGTATAAGGATCAAAGTATCTCTAACATTTATGCCGGATTTGAGAATGGAACCTACTGGGATGGCTCCGGCTGGTTTGAAGCAGGTTACGATCCTCGCGCCCGTCCGTGGTACAAGGATGCCAAAGCCAAGGGGGAAATGTATTATTCCTCACCGTATATTGACGCGGCTAGCACGGATTTTACGATTTCGATTGCCAAACCTCTCAAAGATTCCAACGGTTCCATTACCGGGGTAGTCAGTGAGGACATTTTATTAAACGATATGACAAAAATCATTAAAGACATAAACCTGAACGGATTAGGCTACGCATTTCTGATTGACCAGAATGGAGTCGTGGTCGCCCACCCAGACAGCAAGCTGGCCGGTAAAAACCTCAAGGATACGCCCGAGTTGGGCTCATCAACTGCGACCCTGCTGAGCGCACCTTCAGGAGAAACAGACTACAGCTATAATGGCAGTGACCGTCAGCTTTACTTTAAAAAAATGCCCAGCACAGGCTGGGTTGTAGGATTGTCTATTTCTAAAGATATTGCTTTTCAGGAATACTACGCCACTCGTAATCAACTGTTGATTACTGTTGCTATTATTTTCGTCGTTGCTATGCTTTTGGCAGTCTGGGCTGCAAACAGCTTTATCAAGCCGATTCGGAAGCTTCAAGTGAATGTCAAACGGGTAGCTGAAGGAGATATGACAACACGAGTGGAAATTAAGGGTAAGGATGAAATTGCCAGCCTGGGCACGGATTTTAACATCATGTCGGATAATCTCTCCAACCTGTTGCGTAAGGTAGCAGATACGGCCGCCGATGTCAGTTCAGCTTCACATGATATGCACCAGCACGCCAAAGATACTGGAACCATCGCGTCACAAATCTCCAGTGCCGTTCAGGAGCTTGCTCAAGGAGCGAGCGATCAGGCTGAGGCTGTGTATTCCGGGTCTGAGAAGCTGACTCACATGACTGATTCCATCAACCTGATTGGCGAAAGTGTCAAACGAACCCAATCCGCCGTGTTCGAGACAGATGCTGCCGTGCTGGCAGGGTATGAAACAGCAGAGCGTCAAGCGAAGCTGGCAGCTGAGTCCAGACAAACGACGACTGCGGCAGGAGAAGCCGTAGATTCGCTCACGTTGAAAACTCAGGATATTGAGCGACTGGCCGGTGCCATCCACGATATCGCTGCACAAACAAACCTGCTGGCCCTCAATGCATCCATCGAAGCAGCAAGAGCCGGGGAACACGGACGAGGTTTTGCCGTCGTCGCAGGGGAAGTACGGAAGCTGGCTGAACAAGCGGGCAGTTCCAGTGACAGTATCATGAGTAAGCTGGAAGAAATCAAAATTGCAGGACTACGAAGCACGGAGGAAATGAAGAAGGCTCTTTCTGTAACTGTAGAACAGGAGCAGGCTTCCACCGCAACGAGACAGGCGTTTGAATCCATCCGTGGAGCTTCTCAGCATATGCTTATCCAAATTGAGGACGTTACCGCCGCGACGGATCAACTCCGTGTGAATGCCGGACATATTTCCGATGTGATCTCCAGCGTGGTCGCCGTCTCTGAACAGAGTGCAGCTTCTACCGAGGAGGTGGCTTCCTCCGTGCAGGAACAAGGCCAAGCTATGAACAATATTGCAGACCTTTCCGCCAAACTCGATTCGCACGCAGACCTTCTACTGGGAGAAGTCAAACGCTTTAAATTATAGCAATCGTTTTCTCACAGAACCGTGCAAACAAAAGAGGGTGATCCCAAGGCTCATACAGCCCCAGGGATCACCCTCTTCTTTATTCTTATCAAGCCATGTCTATCCATTGAGTCATATTTCAAGCAATGGGCTAGAGAACACTCCATAGTAGACAGCCTGTCCGCTCCATGTGTAAAGCCTAAGAGGAAGCGTGGATCTGCGGCAAGTCCTGTTGTACCATTTCATCTCCGAAGAACAGGTCATCCAACGAACTAAGCGTTCCATCCTCTTCTACTTGGTAGACGGACATTTTTTCACCATTCACCTGAAGTTCGATAAAGCATCCCCAGCAATAAAATTGATGGGAGCCGATTTTGCCGATATCTTTCGAATTACAATTCGGACATCTCAATAAACTCACCCTATCCATTCACAGAATATATGGCTTTTTCCAGACGCTGCTCGCTTAACGGGGGCACCATAACAGCATTTTCCCCGATGGACATATCTTCGGTGCAGGGCAGCCATTTCCGCCCTTCTATAATATCCGATACAAAACCATCGCTGATTTCCAAGCCTATTATGTTATTGCCCATTTCCTGATCAAAATAAACATCCGAAACGTGTCCGAGCATAAGCCCTTCCTCTGTCAGCACGGATAAATCCTTCAGTTTACCGGGTCCGAGCAAGTACGTATGTTGTATATCACTGGCTTCTTTTTTATGGACAACCTGCTGATTGCGAACCATGATCGCATCTTCACCATAAGCAACAATGTCTTCCCAAGCAACCACTTTCACCTGAGAAGAGAAAAGAGCTTTGCCCTCCAACTCGATCCCCGTAATTCTCCAATCCGCTGTCACCATAAAGTCATGTATTTTACCAATCTGCTTTCCGTCCTCCACATCGAAAACGGCGAGTCCGATCATATCTTGAAGCCTCATATATAGGGTACCTCCTCATTCTGCAAATCCGAACGAAGGTGCGGTCCTTTTCGTACATGCCTGTCAGACCTTGCTTCCGTTCATGCAATGAATTGGATAACCGCCCTCCCTTCTTACTAAATGCGGAGAAAACCCTAGTACCTAGTACGCAGCCGCTTCCATATGGTTTCAATTTTCTTGGCCGTGTATTCCATTTCTTCCGTAGTATTACCCAAACCGAAGCTAAAACGAATCGCTGAGTTTAAAACATCTTCAGGAAGATTCATCGCCTGCAGTACATGCGACAGCTCCAGAGACCCGGAAGTGCAGGCTGAGCCGCTGGCCGCTGCAATTCCCTCCATATCGAGGTTCATTAGCATGGTTTCTGTACCAATGGCCGGGAAGCTAATATTCAGGACATTCGGTATAGAATGCTCCGGATCACCATTGATCACAAAAGCATCGCTTCCCAAAGTGTCTCCCAATGCTTTCAGCAAGGTCTGACGAAGCGTTATATCGTACGCCAATCGTTCCTCTATGGACGCACTGGCCAGCGTTGCGGCTTTTGCCAGACCAGCAATTCCTGCGATGTTTTCGGTACCGGCACGGCGTTTCTTCTCCTGGAGTCCTCCATGCATTAGCGGCTGGATGCGTGTACCCTGACGGGTATACAAAACACCCATCCCTTGCGGTCCGTTAATCTTATGGCCAGATATGCTAAGCATATCAATCGGAAGAGTCTGGCAGTCTATGTGAACATGACCGAAAGCTTGAACCGCATCTACGTGGAATACAATGCCACGTTCTCTCGCAATCTGTCCTATCTCATGGATCGGCTGGATGACGCCTATCTCATTGTTGGCATACATCATGCTGATCAAAAACGTATCCGGCCGTATGGCAGCCTCTACATCCGCAGGATTCACACGCCCAAAGCCATTGACCGGAACGTAGGTTACCTCATAACCTGCTTTTTCAAGCTCATCGCAGGCATGAAGCACGGCATGATGCTCAATCGCGGTTGTAATGATGTGGCCGGAAGTACGGCCATCTGCCGTAGCTGTCCCGAACAGGGCCAGATTATCACTTTCTGTTCCTCCGCTTGTAAATATAATTTCTTCAGGCTTGCAGCCCAAAGAGGCCGCAACGGCATCCCGTGCAGCACTGACAGTGCGCTTGGCATCCCGGCCAAAGGCATGAACGCTTGAAGCGTTGCCGAATTGGCCGGTCATGATGTCCATCATAGTCTGCGCAACCTCAGGATGCATAGGAGTCGATGCGGCATGATCCAGATAAATTCTGTTCATGTTAATCCACCTCAAATATAAAACATATAATTGTCCAACTCATCATGTTCCTGGTATGTGATCAAGTCCTTCAGCGTTGTGGAATCCAGCACTTCTGCAATGCTGTCACGAATTCGCAGCCAGAGCTGGCGTTTGGCCGGATCGTCTTCTTCCGTGAAGTCGACTGGAGAAATCGGCCCCTCCAATACACGAATGATGTCTCCCGCTGTTACTCCTGCCGGTTCACTGGCAAGAATATAACCGCCGTAAGCACCACGGATACTTTTTACCAAACCTGCATTACGCAAAGGTGCAATAAGCTGCTCCAGATAATGCTCGGAGAGCTGATTTTTTTCGGCAATACTTTTCAAAGAAGTTGGACCTTCTCCAAACTTGGCAGCAAGCTCCATCATAATGGTCAGGCCATAGCGGCCTTTCGTTGATATTTTCAATTGTGCCACCTCACTTATAGTAACAATTCCGTTAAACACGCGGAATAACTGGTGTTGTAAACCTCTCTATTCCGATCCTAACCCTCAGCTTATGTTAACATATTAGGACAGGTAAAGGGAAACATTACAGTTACAATCTTAAAAAAAGTTATTTTCAAGCGATTTGGAACGGCTTTAGCTCGTTTTATGTAGCTTTCTCCCATCATTCGCCTTATCGTTTAATCGTCCAAACATCGTAACTTATTATCGTTTATGTTACAATAGGTGGGTTCTACAACAATAATGAAAGAATTGGGTGATGACCATGGCTAAAGCCAATCATGAAACCCGTGTCGTCGTCGGGATGTCCGGTGGCGTCGACTCATCCGTTACCGCGCTGCTGCTAAAGGAGCAGGGCTATGACGTAATCGGCATCTTCATGAAAAATTGGGATGACACGGATGAATTTGGCCGTTGTACGGCTGAAGAAGATGCAGAGGATGTGCGCCGCGTCTGTGAGCAGATCGACATTCCTTACTATACCGTCAATTTTGAAAAAGAATACTTTGATAAAGTATTCTCCTATTTTCTTGATGAATATAAAGCTGGACGCACACCCAACCCGGATGTCATGTGCAACCGTGAAATTAAATTCGGCGAGTTTCTCAATAAAGCGCTGGATTTGGGAGCAGATTATGTTGCTACTGGGCATTATGCACGGGTTGTGGAAGAAGACGGCCGCTTTACTTTGCTGCGCGGTGTGGACAGCAACAAGGATCAAACTTATTTCCTGAATGCATTAAGCCAAAAGCAGCTGTCCCGGGCCATGTTCCCGATCGGCCATTTGCCAAAGCCGGAAGTTCGCAAAATTGCCGAAGCCGCAGGACTATATACGGCCAAGAAAAAAGACAGCACGGGCGTATGCTTTATCGGCGAGCGCAATTTCAAGGAGTTTCTGAGTGGGTATCTGCCTGCAAAAGGTGGAGATATGGTGGATATCGCTACAGGTGAAGTCAAAGGCCGCCACGATGGTCTGATGTACTATACACTGGGTCAACGGCAAGGCTTGGGC
>NZ_ASSB01000274.1:0-1084 GCF_000520755.1 Paenibacillus sp. 1-18 | reverse complement strand
TGTTGAGCGTCTAGATGAAATAGACCAGCTTGACGCGTTAAAGGATTTGGCTAACGTGTATAGGTCTTTACGTAAGTGGGACAAGGTAGACGAAATGGCAAGGCAAATGAGAGCTAAAGCGGAAATCCAATACTCGCTTATTCATAATAAACGCAAGGATAGAACACATGAAAAGAAAACAAAGAGTCCATTATTTGGATACATTGCTTATGCCGATCTACTGTGTGCCAGTGTTTGTGAAGCTCGAGGCGATTATCAACAAGCTCTACAATATACATACGCCTACGCTAGTTTGGATTGGGTGAAGGAAACGGACAAGGACACACAACACTGGGTTAACATGTTCCAAGATTGGGCGCAGTGTAATACTTACGTTAATACACTCCTATCTGGAGATACAAGTGTGCTACATGATTATGTTGAATACATTGCCGCATCAAAAGTCGATAAAGAAATGGTTACTAAGATATTGAACGTAATGCTTGCAGCTAACCGATATAACATAGATGTAGATAATATACTTCTAAGGTTTAAAATGGAAATTGATTTTTTTGCTCAAATGAACCCATCTGCCGATATGTATACTTATCAAGTAGTACCAGAGCAAACAACATGTTTTAAATATGAACTTGCTAAATACTATTTGAATAGAGGCAACTACTCTTACGGCTTCAAATATCTGTTAGACGTGTTATCTAAATCATTATCCAATAACAAGGAGTCCTTTTTCATTAGATGCATAAGATTATTTGAACGGTTTAAACAATTTGCGGATGTTAGATCTTTTGAAAAGTATGAAATTTTAGTTAGTGAAGGGCAAAGAGAAAGATTATTTTACTATTGATATTTATTAATTGTTTTCAGTTTGAAAGCCCCACCGCTTCATAAAAATAATATTAAACAAGTCCGGTTAGACAATATAAAAAAGTTATTTGAATTGGTTAGTTTATTGTTAATGTGCCAGCCCCGCTAACCTTAATTGAACTGACCCCAAAAAGTTTAACACAGGACAGACTTAGGCTGCTACAGAGGACTGGATGCGGTATTCACCGGCGGCAGTCCTCTGAGCTTTTGTTTGGTTCTT
>NZ_ASSB01000273.1:0-9390 GCF_000520755.1 Paenibacillus sp. 1-18 | reverse complement strand
TGACATCGCGGCTAGCAGCCGCCTCGCCGCGAAGCGTATCCGGTGAGTCGGCATAGACAACGGTGACGCGCAGGCCGGCATCGGTCAGATGACGGGCTGCAACCAGTCCGTCCCCCCCGTTGTTGCCTTTGCCCACGAGGATATACCAATGCTCCCGTTGCCATACAGCATGGCGCCCGTGACTCCACGGCTCCACCCGAATGACCTCCCGGTGACTTGGCAGATCCCCCGGGCCTGTCCGGGAGACCTTTTCTATCGCCCGACACCTGAACACTTCAGCGCTGTCAGCATCGCAGGTCTGATTTTCCTGTTCTTCCAATCTCCCATTCCCTGATCTGCTTTTCATAGCACAGAGCTTTAGTACTTCGTCAGCTACTGCGCGCCCGGCATTTTCCATCAACGTGAGGGCCGGGATACCCAGCTTGTCAATCGTATACCGATCCAGTTGCTGCATTTCATCGGCAGTCACCATATACATACTTTTCCCCTCCCGGATTGCCGTACTTATGATTTAATACCCAACCGTAAAACGGGAATTGACAAATTCACCCGCAACCAACTCATCAATCAGCGCTACCGCATAATCCTCTACCGAGATACGACTGTGGCCCAGCTCGTCAACCACCAAATGATCCAGGCCAATGCGGAAATGTCCTGTACGTTTTCCCGATTCTATAATTCCCGCCGGACTGCAATACGTCCAATCCACATCGGCAGCGCGATACAGCTCAAGCGCCTCGGCATGTGCAGCCGCAAGCGGCTTGACTTCTTCGGGGAACTCGGCGGTATCCATCAGACGTTCACCGTTTTCCGTGATCAGGCTTCCGGCTCCACCAACTACAAGTATGCGTTCCACACCGGAACGTCGGGTGCCTTCCAATAAAGACCGAGTGGCTTCGAGCAATTCTTCCTCGGCTCCAAATGTGGGGCCGTAGGCGCTAATGATAGCATCGTGCCCTTTCGCCACCTCCGTAACTGAATTTGGATTTAAAATGTCCGCTTGAACGACCGCCAAATATTCGCTTTGCTCCGTCACCCGCTGCGGGTCGCGTACCGCCGCCGTCACCTCATACTTGCGCTTGATCGCTTCCTTGACTAATGCTTGACCAATCGTTCCTGTTGCTCCGAAAATAATAACCTTCATCGTCTCTTGCCTTCTTCCTGTAATTTACTAAATAAGTTGAACTTATAATCAAGGGAGATACCCGGGACAAAGGCGATCGCTCCACTTGTACAGCACTCTTCCGTCTACTCCGTTCCCTGTGTACACTTTTTTATTTCAGCTTATATATTATTGGTTCCGCAAAATTCGATTCCAGTCGTTCCAGCTTACAGCCCGCCCAGCTGTCGCCAGTACATCCCTTCTGACCCCGGACTGACAGGTTGGAAGCCGAATTGCGCATACAAACGGTCAGCCGGTTTATCCTCAATCAGTGTCGCAAAGCTGCCCGCCGGAACTTCTCTTCTTAAATACTCCGTAATCTTTTCCATAAGCTTACGTCCATAGCCTTTTCCCTGATGTGAAGGCTTGACTGCAATATCAGTAACCAGAAAAAACACACCGCCATCACCGCTTACCCGGCCCATCTTGATCAATTCCGGTCCAAGCCGCAGTGTCACGGCAAACAAACTGTTCGGCAGGCCCTTGGCTGCCGCCTCTTCCGTAATTTGCGTTAAGCCAGCTTGCTTACGTAACGCCCGATACTCCTGAACGGATGGATGGTGTAATCCACACGAAGCTCTACGTACGGTTGATTCGATGTCTTTTGATGTTCTGTGGCAATATCTATATTTTTATTCATGCTGAATCTCCTCCCCGGCTAGTAATCTTGTCTATTTTACCAAAAAATACTTCATATATCTTGGTCAGATACAGACAAACCCTTGAAATGCCTGCGCGGTCTGTGCAATAGTGTAGGAAGAACTATGGAAGGAGGGATTGCGGGTGTCCCCGACGGACTTCGCGGCCTTAGCCGCATATATCTCACCCGGTCTGATTGCCTTCCTGCTGGCGTTGTCCCTGCTGGTATGGCTGTATGTTCACAGCGCAGCCCAGCTTCGCAATTCTCGTCAGCAGCGGCTAAATGAATTACAGGAGTCGCTACGCATCTACGGGCGATTAGCAGGCTGCCTTCAAACCTCTACCCAGGACGGCAGCAGTAACGAAAAGCAGCCCCATCCGAACGGACTGATTCATGCTCTTCAGGAGGCGAAGGCCGCTCCCTATTTGACTCCACACTTACAGGAGCAGGTGCAGGCATCGCTCCGGGAATGCGATGCTTTCCGCAGGGAATTGCTTCTCAAATCCCTGGAGCGCGAAATGAACAAACTGATCGAGGAACGGCGGCTTGTTTTGCTGGAGTCACATGCACCGAGCTGGGGAACAGCTTTATGGAAGCTGCTTCGTCCCGCAGCCGGCCCGTTGGCGCTGGTCGGGATCGTCTGGCTGATCTCACGGCTGCTTGTGGAATTGGCCTCGTACAGCAATGTCGATAGCAGCCTGTCCAATAATGCGCCGTCTGCCTACTGGCTTATAGGATGCACATGGATGAGATTCGTATCCGGTTTGATCGCGCTGCTGTATCTATATCGGCTGATGACCTTGCGCAGACAAAATGATTTGGACGTAACGGCTTCCCATTTTCCAACAAGCCTGTTGTCCATGGTGATCGCCGCGGTTGCTGTGTTTCAATGGATCGGACCGGAGGCTTCTCCTTATATACTGGCTGTACAGCTTGTGTTGTTTTTGATCGGCTTCCGGCTCACCCGAGGTCGTTCACGGAGTGATCGTCCTTATGTCGGTCATCCTGGCCTGATGAAGACGGATTCAGCTCATCAAGCGGGGCATACCGCAGACAAGGATAGAACATCTGATTCTTCTTTGGCAGAAGAACATACCCGATATTAACCTTCTATAACCATATACCCACATCAGGACATCCCGACAAACAGCGAGTGGTTTAGGGATGTCCTGTTTTTTGAACAACTTTTGGCTTTTTAAAGGGTTACACTTGTGCCAGCAATCAAGGAAAGGGTATATTGTTTATATAAATGTAAATCATAACGTTTTTTATGTATGAATATTGGAAAAAATCCATATATGTTAAACTACCATCAATTTATGATGTGCGTTAGAATTGGAGGAACTATGCAACTGGACATTTCTGAAAAATCACTTCCCGTATATGAAGCGCTGGCCAGTGAGGTTCGGCTGAATATGATTGTTTTGCTTGCGGAGAAGCCTATGAATATACGTGAGCTGGCGGAAGCGTTGGGACTTAGCAGTGCGATTATGACCATGCATGTCAAAAAGCTGGAGAGAGCGTCCATTATTTCGACCAAAATGCTGCCTGGGCGTGGTGGAGTTCAGAAGGTGTGCTCGCTGGCTACAGACAAGATCGAGATCGCCATGCCACGCTATCAGCAGGATGTGCGGCAATTTCATCAGACCGAGATTTCCGTCGGGCACTTTACGGATTTTGAAATTCAGCCGACCTGTGGATTGGCTACCGTCGAGAAAATCATCGGAGAATTCGACGAGCCTCGTTCATTCCTGGACCCTGAGCGCTTTAACTCCAAAATTCTGTGGTTTAGTCAAGGATATATGGATTATAAGGTACCTAATTTCCTGCTGTCCAGCCAAAAGGCCGAGGAGTTGGAAATTTCAATGGAGCTATCGTCCGAAGCGCCTTTTACCAATGATAATTGGCCTTCAGACATTACTTTCTTCCTGAATGATGTCAATCTGGGTACTTGGACCAGCCCCGGGGATTTCGGGGATAATCGTGGTAAATACACGCCCGCATGGTGGCCAGACTTTATTAATCAATACGGTTTGCTCAAAAGGCTTCGCATTACGTCCGAGGGTACCTTTATGGACGGCAAGCAGATATCCGATGTGACTTTAAGCCAAGTCCTGATTGACCAAAAGCAATGGAAATTCCGTATTGCCATATTGGATGATGCCCAGCATGTTGGAGGAGTAACCCTGTTCGGTACCGGATTCGGTAACTACAATCAGGATATCCTGTTCCGATTGTACTACAAGCCTGCCGAAAACCACACAAAAACAGCAACGGTTGAAGCCGTGGAGCCTGGTAAATAGCTCTCCATTTGGTTCAAAACCTGAAACACGGCGTTGTGCCCCATGTCTTTCATGGAAGCAAAATGCCGTGTTTTTCTATGCTCTTTTACCATGTTCTGTAGCTATGGCTACCGTGTAGGCTCAATGCATACAGGAGAAGGAACCTCCAGTACATAGCCCGTTCGTGTCAATCGACCATCTTCATCGTGGATAGCAAAAGATACAATGTTATTTCCATCCTGATTCGCCACCACCAGATAACCTGACAGGATGTTGAAGTTACGTGGCGTGCCACCGAAGGTTTCGACCCACTCGATTGTCTTCAGCTTGCCAGTGACCTGATCGACATGGTACAGCACTATGCTGTCATGTCCCCGGTTTGACACATACACATAACGTCCACAGGCTGTAATCCGGATATCTGCGGCTGTATTTTCCACATCAATCACGCCTTCCGGTAGTGTGGACAGGCTTTGCAGCAATGTAAGCTCTCCATTTCGTTCATTGTAGCCAAACACAGCAACGGTATTGTTTAGCTCATTGGCGACAAAAGCATAGGGACGCGAAGGATGAAATACCAGATGGCGCGGGCCGGAACCTGGCGGCAAATCTGTTTCACGATGGGTCACCAGTTTTCCATCCTCTGTCAAACGGTATACTACAATCTGATCCAGGCCCAGATCACATACCAAGGCATGCTGTCCTGAAGGATCAGGAATAATCGAGTGGGGATGCGCCGCATTCTGGCGGTCCTGACGAATACCTGAGCCGGTATGCTGAACCTGTCCCGACATGTCCCCCAATCCTCCAGCTTCCATCGCCGGGAATACAGCGGCATTCCCGCCTGAATAGTTAGTGGCCATCACATAACGTCCATCCGCTGTTACGGACACATAGCAGGTGTGTGCTCCCTTGGTCCCTTTTCGATCTACCAGATGCAGCTCTCCTGTCCGGGCATCTACCTGATACGCATACAGCTCACCTTCCCCTGTCTCACTGGCAGCATACAGCTTCGAACCATCCGGGTGCAGGGCTAAAAAAGAAGGCCGCTCAATGCCCTCTACACCGCCAATCATGCGCAGATCACCGTTTTCAATATCCAAAGCGCATACATAAATCCCTCTTTCATTTCGAGATGCATAAGTTCCTGTATAAAATAACTGCTCACTTCGTTCATCCATTCGGCTCACGCCTCCCTCCGATTGCTGCGTTGTCTTGCATTATTACCCATCATCGACTCCAAAGTACACATCTAGACGAAAAAATATAAATAGGTAACCATCACCGTAAGATGTTGTTGCACGCTTTGATTCTCTTTACACAAACTTCTCGTTTTGTTATATTGTTAAAGTTAATTGTCAACCACATTAAATTCAATTTGGTTGACAATTAAAATAATAGATTGGAGAAGGATGGTGATCATTACGAACTATGAGCGTCTCGCCGCCATGAATAAGGCGCACTTATGGCTTCCCTTTACTCAAATGAAAGATTACAACAAGCTGGACCCTCTTATTATTGAGCGTGGTCAAGGTGTCAAACTGTATGACATCCAGGGCCGGTCTTATTATGACGGATTCTCGTCTGTTTGGCTTAATGTACACGGTCACAACGTACCGGAATTGAATCAGGCAATCACTGATCAGTTAGATCGGGTCGCCCACTCTACACTGCTTGGAATGGCGAATATACCTGCCATCGAACTGGCTGAGAAGCTGGTAAGAATCACCCCCAAGGGTTTAAACAAAGTGTTTTACTCCGATTCAGGAGCAACCGGTGTCGAAATCGCAATCAAAATGGCGTTTCAATACTGGCACAACCGCGGAGTACATGAGAAAAAGACATTTATTACGATGAATCAAGCGTACCATGGGGATACAATCGGGGCAGTCAGCGTCGGCGCGATTCCCCTGTATCATGATGTGTTCCGACCGATGTTGTTTCCAACAGAGACCATTCCTTATCCTTATGCTTACCGCCACAAAGGCGGCGCAGCGGGAGCAATGGAGTCCACTTTAACCGCTTTACGCAGTTTGCTTGAGACTCGTGGGGATGAAATAGCAGCTCTCATCGTGGAGCCAATCGTACAGGGAGCGGCAGGAATGATTATCATGCCGCTAGGCTGTTTGCGGGAAATGGCCTTGCTTTGCCGCAAACACCAGGTACTTCTCATCGCGGATGAAGTCGCAACAGGCTTCGGTCGTACAGGAGCCATGTTTGCCTGCGATCTGGAAGGCGTTTCGCCTGATCTGATGGTTGTTGGCAAAGGACTCACTGGCGGCTACTTGCCCGTCGCCGCGACACTTGCGACTGACGAGATATACGATGCCTTCTATGCCGATTATCAAGAGCAAAAAACATTTTTCCACGGACACTCCTTTACTGGCAACCCGCTTGGCTGTGCTGTTGCTTTAGCCAGTCTAAAACGAATCGAGGAGCGAGATATGATAACAGGCGTAATAGCAAAGGCCTCATTGGTCCGGCAAAAGCTTATGGCACTTAAAGAACGGCCACATGTCGGTGAAATTCGGCAAAAGGGTCTGATGATCGGAATCGAACTCGTACGTGATAAGACTTCACGCGAGTCATACGACTGGGCAGATCGGATCGGCGTTCGCGCTGCCGAGCGTGCAAGAGAACTTGGAATGCTTACAAGACCGCTTGGCAATGTTGTCGTATTTATCCCCCCTCTGGCCAGTACAGAGGATGAGTTGGATGCCATGACAGATATTTTGGCAGCATCCATTATTGACGTCACCGAAAATGGATTAACGACATGAGCACACCACGGGGAATGTTTATAACCGGTACGGATACCAGTGTTGGGAAGACAATCGTGACATCGGCGCTTGCCGCTACGCTGCGTGCAGAAGGTCTGAATGCAGGTGTCTGGAAGCCTGTGCAGTCCGGCGGCCTTCTTGGCAGCGGAGCAACGGATGCCGAACGTCTGCTGCAAAGCACAGGCATCTGTGAACACCCCGAGGCTGTAGCACCTTTTACGTTCGAAGCACCTCTGACCCCCATGCTTGCCGCCAAGCAGGCTGGTGTGACGCTTAGTCTTAAGGAGATGATCGCCGCAGGGGAACCACTTATCGGGCGCTATCAAGCACTGCTTATTGAAGGGGCGGGTGGGGTCGCTGTACCGCTGACCGATAACGCACTGGTGATTGACCTGATTTCCATGCTTCACGTACCTGTTCTGATTGTGGCCAGATCCGGTCTGGGTACAATCAATCATACACTTTTGACCATCTCCTTCTTACAGCAGCGCGGAATCCCGATTGTAGGCATCATCATGAACAACAGCGAATATATTGACGCCCTGGATGATCCAAGTATCGCGACAAATACAGAACTCATCGAACAATACAGCGGCGGCCTGAAGGTCCTTGGACATTTTCCATACTTACATGACGAGGCAAATACCGAGATGCTTATCCATTCTGTTCGAAAAACCATTCAATTAGCGCCGATCAGACAAGCATTGGCATTACAAGGTGGTGATGATCATCCTTTGGATGAAAAAAGAACTTGAGGCATTAGACCACGCATCAATGGAACGCCACTTGCGTACCCATGTCCCTATCCCCGAAAGTCCTGGTTATGTGATGCATGGCGGACGAGCACTACTCGACTTGTCCTCGAATGACTATCTGGGGCTTGCCCGGCATCCTGCCATTATTGAAGCGATGCGTGATGCACTCCTCATGGAAGGAGCCGGCGCCGGTGCCTCCAGGCTTGTAACCGGCAATCGGCAGCCCTATGCACAGCTTGAAAAAGCGTTGGCAGCATGGCAAAACTGTGATGCGGCACTTGTCTTCGCAAACGGTTATACAGCCAATGTTGGTGTCATTAGCGCGCTTGTGGGCCGCGGCGATGTGGTATTCAGCGACCAGTTCAACCATGCCAGCATTGTCGACGGCATTATTTTGAGCCGCGCCGAGCATGCACGGTATCGCCATAATGATATTGAGCATTTGCGTGCCTTATTGCATAAATTCCGTGATAAACGGCGGAAGCTAATCGTGACGGACGCAGTCTTTTCCATGGATGGTGATCAGGCACGCTTGCTCGACCTTATTGCGCTCAAACGGGAGTATAATGCTCTGCTGATGGTTGACGAGGCACATAGCGGAGGGGTTTACGGTTCACGTGGCGAGGGATTGATCTCTGCACTTGGGGTAACAAGTAATGTGGATATTCATATGGGAACGCTCAGCAAATCGTTTGGCATCTACGGAGCTTATGTTTGTGGAAATGAGACGCTCATCAGATGGCTGATCAATAAGGCCAGGCCGCTTATCTATTCAACGGCACTCCCCCCTTCTCTTATAGCGGGGGCTGCCCAGGCATTGAAGCTGATACAAACAGAACAATGGCGTCGTGAACGGCTGACCGCGGCAAGCAAATTTTTTCGTTCCTCATTATGTGATGCGGGTTTTAACATCGGTAACGGAGATTCTGCAATTGTGCCCTTGATCCTGGAACATAATCATAAGGCTCTGCAATTTAGCAGTGCTCTGGAAACCGAAGGTATTGCGGCGATAGCCATTCGTCCTCCAACAGTACCTGAGGGTACTGCGCGAATTCGCTTCTCTTTATCGGCTGCACATTCCCTGGAGGAGCTAACAGAGGCCGTTACAAAAATTTGCAGACTAGGACTTCAACTGGGGGTTTTGGAATCATGCCGTCAGAATTAGGTGGCACCATCCTGTGGCTGACCGGGTGGAGTATGTCGAATAAGGTCTTTGACCGGCTTCGCGGGCTTCTCTCTGATTTTCATCATGTTTCTGTGGATTACAGCGCTGCCGCTTCCTCCGAGGAGATACTGCATTTGACCGAAACGGCAGCAAAAGGTCTGCTTTCCTCATGCTCCGGTCCTTTTCTGATAGGAGGCTGGTCACTGGGCGGGTTATTGGCATTGAAACTCGCGGATCAGAAACTGGCAGATGGACTTGTACTTTTTTCAGCAACAGCCAGGTTTACCCGTCCTAGAGAACAACAGAATCGCGGCTGGGCAGATATCTATGTTAGACAGATGATCAACGGACTCCAAAGAGATCGGCAGGCTATAGAGAGCAAATTCAGTCAGATGATGTTTACGGACTTGGAAACAGCGTCGGATCTCAGGGACCATCGTTCCCTCATAGGCAACTGGACAACTCCGGCACTCATCGCGGGGCTTGAAACCCTCCGTCATGTGGAATGCCTTTCTCGACTTCCGGCAATTCATTGTCCGGTTCTTCTTATACACGGTACCAAAGATCAGATTTGTCCTTACGAGGCGGCAGAGGAGTTGCTCATGC
>NZ_ASSB01000272.1:0-323 GCF_000520755.1 Paenibacillus sp. 1-18 | reverse complement strand
CCCTCTGCCGACATTACTCGGTTTCATCGGTAGTACGCAGTGATCCGACTCCCTGTCCATCGTTTGACATCCTCCCTTGTGATCGGTTGTTTGTCATACTTCCTTTCCGAAGAATGGGCAGGGTCTCCCAAGTTGCTGTGAAGTCATTGTATAGCATGCCTGGCTCTTCGACCCCGGGAGAGCTCATTCATCCTCACCTTTAACGCATGAATGAGTGCTGTCTTCCTTACTTTCGACAACGTCGACCTCTCCATTTTACTCTTTTCGAGGCTCCATCACTTTCAGGCCTACTACCTAACTGTCTACGCTTAACGTCTGAAATT
>NZ_ASSB01000271.1:0-4763 GCF_000520755.1 Paenibacillus sp. 1-18 | reverse complement strand
CAGAGACAACGGCGGAGCCGAATCCGCCAATGCCCGCAATGCCTCCAGATCCGTACCCGCGCGGATCAGCTCTGCCGCCCGTTGGAATAGCGGCTCCAGCTCGCCGCGTTCCACAGCAGGCACCAGACCCAAATGACGCTCGGGTATGTCCAGCCCGTCATCGCGCTTTAACCAGCCGAGCACGGGGATACCGCACTCCTGCTCAATTGCCTTCTTGACGATGCTGTAATGTCCTTGACTTCCGCAGCGATTCACGATCACGCCCGCAATGCACAGCTTCGGCTCCAGTCGCTGGAAGCCGAGCACAATAGCGGCTGCGCTGCGTGCCATGCTGCGCACGTCGACGACCAGCAATACAGGGCTATCCGTCAGCATGGCGATTTCGGCAGTCGACCCGATATTGCTGAGCGGGTCCTTGCCGTCATACAGTCCCATGACGCCTTCTATCACGGAAATATCCGCACCTTCGGAAGCGCGGATAAAGGTTTCACGCACCGTATCCGGTGAGGTCATCCAGGAATCGAGATTACGGGAAGGCGTTCCGGTCGTGGCCGTATGATAGGTCGGATCAATATAATCCGGCCCGCACTTAAAGCCCTGCACTCGCAGGCCGCTATCGGCGAATGCCTTCATCAGCCCGAGAGTGACAGTCGTTTTCCCGGCACCGCTACCCGTACCGGCAACAACAATACGGCTTCTGCGTGCTGCAGCATACGGAACAGGCTGCACGTTCTGCTTCTTAACGTCAGTCATAGGAAACCCGCGCTACAGACAGCGTCATATTGCCGCTTTTTTTCTTCTCCAGCAGCCAATGCTTCGCACCGGAAGACAACAGGGCCGCAGGCTCGCTGACTCCGTATGCGCCAGTGTATTTGAAGACAGTGTCCGATGGATGGGGAAGCTGTACGGTGTTCAGCTCTGACGGGGTGTACGTCACCAGCTCCCAGCCGTATTTGGCGCAGAGGGCAAGCAAGCCCTCTTCATCCTTTTTCAGATCAATAGTAGCTAAATTCCGCACGCTTTTTACGGACAAGCGCAGCTCTTGCAGGGTGTCCAGCACGCCAGCCTCCAGCTCCTCCAAAGCCGTGCCTCGGTTGCAGCCAATGCCAAACACCAGACTTTTGGGACGGTACAGCACACCGTTAGAAAGGAAACGCTCCTCTTCTTCCGGCTCCAGCAAACGGTCACTAACGACCAGCGCGGCGTTAAAGGGCTCTCGTGATGCTTCTGCCATCGAAGGGTATACCTTGATATGCGCAGGCACAGGCTTGTCAAAACGCCACCAGTTCTGTTCACCTGTCTCTTGTATGAGTGCAACGGGCTCCTCGTTCACAACAGCCGCGCTCACTGGAGTGGCCTTGTCGAAGCTATCGACCACCCAGCCCAATTCCCGACCAAACATGTCGACCGGAATTGTCCCCTGCACATCCGATGCTGTTGTAATCACTGCACGTGCACCCAGCACAGCGGCGACATGGCGGGTCAACTCATTGGCACCGCCCAAGTGGCCGGACAATACGCTAATGACATGCTCCCCGCGATCATCAATGACGACTACGGCCGGATCTACCTTTTTATCCACCAAAATTGGCGCAATCATGCGCACCACTGCACCAAGGGAAATAAATAAAATAATACCGTTATATTGCTTAAATAAATCCGGCAAAATCAGCTTGACAGAGCCTTCGAACAATTGAATGCCGCGCTCCGGCTCGTCCCCCCGTTCAAACTTGGACATGTAATATACATCTGTGCCCGGAAAGCTGGCCCCCAGATTACGTACCATTTCGACCCCATGCTTCGTGATCGCCACAGCGGCAAATGGATTACTCACCGGGCTTCACTCCCTTCCGGTAGCCATGGGTGAACGACTTATCATACAGCTTGGAACGATGCGCGTCCTTATCCACCAGCCCCGGGTCGAGCGCCCAGCCTGCCAAAATCATGGCATGCATCGTGATGCCCGCAGCACGCAGATCGGCCGGCAATTGGGCGAGCGTCGTGCGTACAATCTTTTGATCTGGCCAGGTTGCACGCTGCACTACCGCTACTGGTGTATCCTCGCTCCAGCCTGCCGCCAGGAACTCAACGACCACCTTTTTCGCCAGCGTTGCGCTGAGGAACAGGGCCACTGTACAGTGATGGGATGCCAGGTCACGCAGCTTTTCCCGATCCGGTACAGGTGTGCGGCCTTCGGCACGCGTCAGAATAACCGTCTGCGTCAGGTCAGGCACGGTTAGCTCCGCGCCCAGCACAGCCGCAGAAGCAAAGACCGAGCTGACACCCGGTATGATTTCGTAGGCTACTCCACGCTGCTTCAGCAGTACCATTTGCTCCAAAATCGCACCATACACTGCCGGATCACCCGTATGTACACGGGCTACACTGCGTCCAGCCTGCACGGCCTCGCTCATAATCTCGACCTGTCGCTCCAGATCCATGCCTGAGCTTTGCAGTACCTCCGCCTCTGGCTTAGCCGTGGCAATCAGCTCGTCGTTCACAAGTGAATCCGTATACAATACAACATCGGCTGTGCGTAAAATCCGGGAGCCTTTTACAGTAATCAGCTCCGGATCGCCGGGACCTGCTCCTACGATATATACTTTTGGCTCCAACGTCATTTGCTCACCACCATTAAACTTAAATATTCAAGCTCCTGCCCGCGCAGCTCACGTGCGTTGCGCCATACCATTTCATATGGGGAAGTGACCTTGCTGATCACAGACGCATGATCCCCAAGCTTCAGCTCATCCAGCACATCCAAAATCAAATCCAGTACCTTGGCAACCTTGATAAATACAACTGTGTCGTGATTTTCAATCGCCCGCTTCATCGCTTCCCTATCCTCCGTAGCCGGAATAATACCGACCTGCTGATCTCCGTCTGCCAAGGGCAATTCCAGCGCTGCCGCCGCGCCCAACACGGACGAAATCCCCGGAATAGATACAATCGGCACCTCTGGATGGAGATCCTTCATCAGACGTGCCAAATGAATAAAGGTACTGTACAGATTGGGGTCTCCTTCTGTGACAAAGGCTACATCCTTGCCATGGCGAAGCGCTTCCCAGCAAGCAAGCACCGTCTTGTTCCACTCGCGCTCCAGGACTGCCGGGTCCTTGGTCATTGGAAAAATCAGCCCCAGCATCTCTTTTTCCTCCGAGTTTACGTACAGCTCCACAATCTCATGGGCATACGATTTGCCTCCCCGGCGTTTCTTTGGATAAGCCACCACTGCACATTCCTGAATCATGCGGTACGCCTTGACTGTAATCAGCTCGGGATCACCCGGCCCCACGCCTACGCCGTAAAGTGTTCCTGTTGCCGCCGTATTCATGCTGTCTCTCTCCCCCTCTTGATTTACCAATTTACTCCCCTGCTGCCTCGTCAACCGCGTCCACTGAAGTCCGCCCTGTAATGACATAGATTGGATTCAACCCTTCAAAACGCGTCATATTCAAAATCGGCTTGCTGCGTGCCGTTTGCAGCAGTGTTACCGAAGTCTCCAGCCCTGCTGCCTGCATCGCCTTCATCCCATCATGCAGCGTCTCAATGGTGGCGGCATTGACTACAATTCGTCCATCCGCACGCAGACGGGAAGCGCACAGCCGAATCAGCTCGGCAAGCTCTCCCCCGCTTCCGCCGATAAACACCGCATCCGGGTCTGGCAGCTCGTCCAGTCCGGCAGGCGCTTTGGCATGGATAACCGGAAAGTCGGTGCGGAATTTGATCTTGTTCGCTTCCACATTGACCAGATCGCCTTCATTCTTCTCAATGGCAAATACTTGCCCGTACTTGGCCAGTCGCGCGCATTCCACAGCCACAGAGCCAGAGCCTGCGCCGATGTCCCACACGATGCTTCGCTCGGTCAGACGCAGCTCGGACAAGCTGAATACGCGCACTTCGCGCTTCGTGATCAGCCCTTTTTCCGGCTTGCGCTGGTGAAATTCTGCATCCTCGAAGCCAAATCCCCGTCGAATTGCAGGCACGTCTTCACCCTTACGGCGGCGCAAAATAACCACGTTCAGTGGTTGGAACGTTCCCTCTGCCATCTCTTTCA
The DNA here is from genome assembly GCF_000520755.1 of Paenibacillus sp. 1-18. NCBI lineage: Bacteria > Bacillati > Bacillota > Bacilli > Caryophanales > Paenibacillaceae > Paenibacillus > Paenibacillus sp. 1-18. The sequence goes on along the minus strand of NZ_ASSB01000271.1, from coordinate 706 downwards.
GCGTATAATGCCGATACGTCTCGTCCGGTCCGCCCAAATGCTCACCGACAAAGGCATCGTATTCGGTCATGCCGTAATGCAGCAAATAAGCGGCGACTGCGGCGGGATGATTTCGGTCATCTGTCAATAAGGCGACCTTATTCTGTCCGTCGATCCGCTGAGCCAGTCCGGTCATTGGACGACCATGTACGCTTTCCAGCACCGCATCCTGCCAGCTTTCACCCAGACGAGCAAAAGCAAGCTGAACCGAGCTAAGATGCGGCAAAATATCCAGATGCTCAGCTCCCAGCTTGGCGGATAAATACCCTGCGATGCCAAAAAAAAGCGGATCGCCTGACGCGAGCACGACAATATTCTTGTCCTCGCGCAAACGTCCCAATTCTTCCACCACGGCGGATAAACCGCTCTTTAATGTTCGTTTTTCCCCTGCGGCTTCCTTGAAAAAGGCCAACTGGCGCTCTCCGCCAACCAGCAGGTCCGCACGCTCAATTCGCTCCAGCGTCTCCTGTGACAAACCTGCCGCTCCATTTTCACCGATGCCAATAACACGAATCACTCTACTCACCGACTCTCGCCCTCCCCAGCACGTTTCCTTTCAGCGTTATCAGTACCATTTCTACGACGATTCCACCGCCTGCATGCTCCAGACAATGCTGACATCCATAGGTGCACAGCCTTCCAAAAAAGCTCAGTGCATTAGCCTCGG
>NZ_ASSB01000270.1:0-5974 GCF_000520755.1 Paenibacillus sp. 1-18 | reverse complement strand
GCGGAATCGATTCATCATCTTGGAGGCGACCTGCGACTCCAGCACAGACTGCCCTCGTGCAGCTGCACGGATTGCATCCGCTATCTCGGATGCACGAGACGTTTTGAGCAGATAGCTGAATGCCCCAGCTTCAATAACGGGATACATTTTTTCGTCGTCCAAATAACTGGTCAGCACAATAACCTTCGTCTCTGGAAGCAGGCGCGTCACTTGGCGTGTCGTTTCGATACCATCCATGCCATCCATCACCAAATCCATCAAAATCACATTTGGCTTGTATTCCGAAGCCAACCGTATGCCTTCTTCCCCGCTCCCAGCCTCGCCAACCACTTCTATGCCCTCTTCCGTCCCCAGCACCGCCGCAAGACCAATCCGCACCATTTCATGGTCGTCTACCAGCAGTACGCTAATCGGTAATTCCGTTTCCATGATCATCGTTCCTTCCGCTTTCATCATTAATGACTGGCACCGACACCTCAATTCGTGTCCCTTTTCCCGGAGCCGTTATATACTGAATAGCTCCTCCAATCTCGCTGACCCGTTCCTGCATTGTCGATAATCCATATGAAGTCTGCTTTTTCTCATCCAATTCAAATCCAACACCGTTATCCCGAATCGTCAAACGGATGGAATCCGGCCGTTGCACGATACGAATCTCCATGCGGCTTGCTTTGGCATGACGCAGCGTATTAGACATGGCTTCCTGGACAATACGAAACAGGTGGTTCTCAATGCCTTTAACCAACTGTACTCCGCTCTCCATCTCAAAATCAATCTCCATCGGCACTTTAGCCTGCAGCTCCTGTATCAAATCACGCAAGCCTTGCTCCAATCGTTTCCCTTCCAGATAGACAGGCCGCAGATGAAGCAGTAGCGCCCGCATTTCGGACTGCGCCACGGAAGACATTTCTTCAATCAGCGCGACTTGACGCTGCGCTTTATCAAAATCCTTATCCAGCGTTCTGCCCACAGCTGTCGCGGTCATGGAGATAGCGAACAGTTGCTGGGATACAGCATCATGCAGCTCTCTGGCCAACCGTTGTCGTTCCTCGACAATCGCAGTCACCCGGGCCTGCTCTGCCAGTTGGGCATTATTCGTGGACAACCGCTGCAAAGACGTGACCTGCTCCTGCCATTTGCGCCCGATTCGCTCCAACTGCTCACCCAGCCTGCCTAGCTCATCATGACCCAATGGCGGCAGCTCACGTGCGGGGGTTCCCTTTTCCCACATAAGTAACGTCTCTCTCAGCATTTCCAGCCTGCTTTTAAAGCGGTAGCTCTCATAAAATCCGTACATGGCCCCTGTCCCGATCAGCACCAGTATTACAGCTCCTGCAAATTTCAATATCATTCCCCAGGTCGGGAACGACTTCACATATCCATATGTATACAGCATATAAAAGACAACTACGCCCACAACAACACACAGGAGGATACCTTCACCCATACTGCGGGTTACCATGTTGGACGTTTTTTTATGACTCATCCCGGCTCCTCCTGATCAATAAAATCGGACGCGTACATCGCCCGCCAAATATGAAATGACAAACTTCACTTTATATTCACTCTGTGTATAATTGGGTGATTTCCAAACCAGACGGTTGAGCATACCCGCCTCATGATCACGGTCAAACTGAATCTGTCCGAACAACACGAACATTTCCACCTCTACACCGTAATTATCAGGTAACGTGATGTCAATATCACCGAAGATTCCCTGCAAAAATATAACGGGCTCACGTTCTTCCGGAAGAGCCAACGTCAAATCAGCATCCACATCCCCAACCACATGCCAAATACTCGTGCTGCGCAAGCTCCACGGCACTTCGTCCCATTTATGATTGGATATAAAATTGTGTTTGAATATGGAACTTTGACCTTTATGCAGCTTTCTGGAACGTGAATAGAACACAGCCAACGAGGCCAACGTGATCACCACAAACAAGAACAAATGATCCAGCACCAACAGCCCGGCACCGATTGCGAGCATCGTATAGCCCTTTTTGATTTTAGAATTGCGAATCTTGTATATTCCAGCCAACATCAGGATCAATGCAATCACGGAGAGGAAGCCAATCCACTGACCGAATAATATAATAACTCCGACGCTGATCCCTGCCAGTACCAAAGCTGATTTTCTTCTCTCCATGCTGCACCCCCTTTTTGTTTATACAGGAAGGAAAAGCCATAGTGGCGCGATATACCGCCATATGGCTTCTCGAACCGTACAGATTAAGCACCCTCATTGGCCAGTGTCCATCTATACAGCATATCATAATGTCTTGTTTCCGAGTAGTCAGTCCTTCTTAATATCTACTGGTTTAGCGCCTGCTTCGATTTTGGACTTCAACTGTTGGAGCTGCTCATCCACTTTGAACTGTTTCTCAGCCTCTGCCGGGTTGACATATGCTTCCCCCGGTGCTTGACGGTAAGGGGCACGCAGTACGTCAGCTTCTGCCTCCATTTGCATGATTTTTTCTTCCATGCGGTGGAAGCCCAGCGATGCAGACCCGCTTTCAATCGTGTGCAAGCTGTTGATTTGCGACATTTGCTTTTTGGCTTTCGCCATTTGAGCGCGGGATACCAGCTCATTGCGCTTATTACGCATTTTGTAGAATTCATCCTTCATGTCGTGCAGCTGCTGTACCAATTCCTTGGCCTGAAGCTCAGCTTGTGTATGCAAGTCACGATATTCATCCTGCTTTTGCACAAAATAAATCTTCTCGCCCAGCAGCTTGCGTGCTACTTCTTCCTGACCATTCCGCAATGCAGATTCGGCTTGCTTTTCACGCTCATTGGATACACGAACTGCTTCCTCCAAGCGTTGTTTCATACGACGTTCATTTGCCATTTGCTTGGCAACTGTTACCTCAGCCTCGTGAATTTCTGCCTCCATATCGCGCAAATACTGATTTAACATAATAATCGGATCTTCCACTTTATCCAACACTTCATTCACCGATGCTCTTGTCATATCCTTCATTCTTTTAAAGATTCCCATTATTTACGTTCTCCCTTCTCGAATTGCTCTACTTTTTTACGTAACTCTTCCAGTTCCTTTTTCATTGCTTTTCTCTCGATATCTTCCATCATTGAATCAAGATCATCGTTGCGAGCTGTGTTATATTTGGATGAATGGCGAGCATCTTGACCAAACGGGCTTGAATTGCTGTATGCTCCACCCTGATTGTAACCAGTTCCCTGTCCATATTGCGATCTTGTACTATTACCGCCATAATAGCGTGGGTCCTGTTGGGTATAGGGACCGCTATCCGGGCCAAACCCTCCATCAAAAGGAGATCTTGGCTCCTTGGAGATCACCAGCGCAGCGATCACATAAATCATAAATGTGGTGCCTGCTGTAATAAAGAAACTGATCACAACCAGAATACGTATCCAAGTTGAGTCCATTCCTGTTGCGTCAGAAAGACCGCCACATACTCCCGTTAATACTCTATCCCGGCTTGATCTGTAAATTCGGGTCATAATCAACTTACTCCTTCCCGCTGTTGTTCAGCTTACTTTTCAATCTTGCCCACTCTTGTTCGAGCAGCGATCCACCGCTTTGATCATCCTGTACATGGCCCTCACCCCGACGTAAATCACGCAGACTCATTGTTTCTGCTTCCATATCGGCTACCCGGTCTTCCAAGCGGTTGAACATTCGGGGAACATTTCGTCCGCCGTATGTACCTGCCCGTTCGTTCATCTGCTGCTGGAGTCTCAATGTTTGTACACGTGCGGCATAATACTGACGCTTACTGTGTACCGTTTGATATTCTGTCTTTAATGTATCCAGCTGCTGCTCCAATTCACGTAGTGATTCACGGCTTTGCTCCCACAGTTCTCTATACTGTTCTTCTTTTTCTGCATACAGCATTTTTTCCTGAAGGGCCAGCTTTGCCACGTGTTCTTCATCTGCTTTCAAAGCCAGTAGCGCCTGTTCCTCCCGTTTGGTCTGCATAGACAATGCATGATCCAACTGCTGCTTCATCTGTCTTGTATGCACTGCGTACTGCTGATGGAGTTTTTCCGCTTCGGCGATTTCCTGGCGGGTATTATATAAAAACTGGTCAATCAGTTGCACCGGATCTTGACTTTGTTCCAAATGCTCATTGAAGGTTGCTACCGTAATATCACGCATTCTTCGAAACACACTCATTGGCGTCTGCTCCTTTCACACTTCGTATTTTCAACATTTTAACACTCGTTGTTTTCCTACAATTTCTTCATTCATCAAGCTGCTAGATCAGTAGCGTCTTCTGCGGTCACTCAGCATGGAAACTCCAAATATGATTAACCCAATTGCTAGCAGTGGCCCAATAAGCCAGGACAGTTTGCCGAGTAAAATCAGTATGCCGAGCACAAGTACGATCCAGCCGAAGAGCGCATTTCCTCTTTTCACACCATAGTAGCCCAGCATGATCATGGCTATCGGAATTAAGTAACCAATCAGATGTCCTACAAAGTGACCGAAAAACGGAGTAAACTTACCGAGCAGCATAATCGAACCTAACACGATCAATACAATTGCCAAGCTATTCCCTTTGTTAACTCTCATCATCTCTCACCGCCTTTCACTGTGTCTTGCTTATGTCCTTATTGTACGCTGATCAAGCATTCGGCAAAACGGACTCCAGACGGTTTTCGAACCTAGACCTAAGTCTGGGATATATACAGACCTGCGGCTATCAGCCTCTACGTTGTTCTGCTGCACGAGCTGTTGATCTTGGTTCTCCCGCTTGCTTATAGCGGAGTGAAAGAACGAGACACACCAATAATGCTACCGCTGCAACCATATAAGGCATATTTATATGAACATCAAACAGTAGCCCTGCAATCAGCGGTCCAATCACATTCCCCAAACTTGTATAGGAAGAGTTCATTCCTGCCACAAACCCTTGCTCATCCCCGGCCTGTCGCGATAGAGAAGTGCTTACTGCCGGACGAAGGATATCCATAACCAGAAAAATAATGAAGGTCGTCAGCATGATCATCACATACTGTTCAGCAAACAGCGTTAGAAAAATGAACAATCCCCCAACAGCCAAACAGCAGTGAATTACTTTTTTCTCTCCAAAACGATTAATGATCCAGCCAAATATAGTTGCTTGAACAACCGCACCTAAAATAGAGCCTGTCGTAATAATGATCGCGATATCCATCGGTGTAAAACCATATTTATGATCAACAAACAGTCCAAATACCGTTTCAAAGTTTGCCAGTCCAAATGCAACGACAAACACAATCAGTAAACCCATGAAATAAGGAGAACGATATGACTTGGCAAATTGCTGAAAAAGGTTTTCACTTTGACGTGGAAGCTCTCTATTGTATTGCTGCTTTTCCTTGCTAATAGGGACCCGTCAAATTTATTATCCACGTTACTCTTATTGTGAGAATCATAAATACGGATAATAAAAAGGATGATAAAAATGCTCTAAGCACTTTTATCATCCTTTATGTATACCGGCGAGAGGACTCGAACCTCCACGGTTTCCCACTCGATTTTGAGTCGAGCGCGTCTGCCATTCCGCCACGCCGGCATATTCAAATTATGGAGGCGCCACCCAGATTTGAACTGGGGAATAAAGCTTTTGCAGAGCTTTGCCTTACCACTTGGCTATGGCGCCAGAGTATAACAAAGCGGACGACGGGAATCGAACCCGCGACCCTCGCCTTGGCAAGGCGATGCTCTACCGCTGAGCCACGTCCGCATAAAGATGGCTGGGGATATAGGATTTGAACCTATGCATGACGGAGTCAAAGTCCGTTGCCTTACCGCTTGGCTAATCCCCAATACTAAAGGGCGGCCGATGGGGCTTGAACCCACGAATGCCGGAGTCACAGTCCGGTGCGTTAACCACTTCGCCACGACCGCCACAGGTAATGAATATTTGGCAGGGGCAGCAGGAATTGAACCCACACCAACGGTTTTGGAGACCGTTGTTCTACCTTTAAACTATGCCCCTAT
>NZ_ASSB01000269.1:0-69518 GCF_000520755.1 Paenibacillus sp. 1-18 | reverse complement strand
CGGCTGTTGGCCACCGGACAGTTCCAGCCATTATCCCCGGAAGAGGAACTGCTGAAGACAACTGGAGTTAGTCCTTACTTTGCCTCTATGGATAATCATTACACGGCAGCTCCACAAAATGGACGCAACTACATGGAGCTGACACACAGTAAGACAGGTGCTACCCTCGTATACGATGTAGGCACAGCCTATAAGCATTGGATGATCTGGAACAACAAAGCGAACAAGGAATTTATCTGTCCCGAACCGCAAATGAACATGATCAACGCACCGAATCGTCCGGACTTGCCTGCGGAAGACATCGGTTTAATTGCACTTGCGCCAGGCCATATCTTTGAAACAACCAGCCGTTTGTATTGTGTTACATAATAAATCGAAATCCTAGCATTATTGTACCGAAATAAGCCTGCATCGTGTCTAACGGTGTAGGCTTATTTGGGTGGACAAAAAGCTGAAGGTGGCGAGTCCGAATCCAGGGCAGTAACGTGGTGCAGAAGGAGATTGAATAACAGTTGCAAAATGAGAACTAGTCATAGTATGATACGAAACAGGAGATGATCAGATGAATCATGATATGGTGCCTTTCCAAGCCGTCAAACGCAAGCAAATTGCCGATGAAGTGGCTGAACAGTTGCAGCGAAAAATAGCTGCTGGTGAATGGAACGTGGGCACAAAGATTCCAACAGAGCCTGAGCTCATGAAGCTCTTTGGGGTCGGACGATCCACTGTGCGTGAAGCGGTTAGCGTTCTGGTACATGCCGGTCTGTTAGAGAAAAAGCAAGGACACGGAACTTTTGTTTGCCAACCGACAACCTCTCAAGAGCCATTGGATTACCGCCTAAGCCGAGCAGAAATCATCGAGGTGTATGAGGTACGGAGTGTGCTGGAGCTTGAGATTGCCAGATTGGCTGCCTTACGCCGTAATGATGAGGATTTACACTTGATGCGGGAGGCGCTGGATCGGCGTGCTGCGACATTGGCCGCTGGAGATATGAATGGGTATCTTGATGCGGATATCGCTTTTCACTTGGCTGTTGCCGGGGCTACACGCAATAAGGTGCTTACAGACGTATATCGCAGCTTTGTAGAGGCGATTCGGAAAGCGCTGAACAACCTCATTACCGATCCAGTAATGCAAAATCATTTTACATTGCAGCATGAGAAAATTTATGAAGCGATCCGGGATCGGGATGGTAAGGCTGCCGAACTGTATAGTATTCAACATTTGGACGGCACCAAGCTGGAGTTGCAGAAGCATATGGCTAGTTCATAATTTTTTTAAGTTTAAACATCTGATGATCGGATGAATATATGGCGATCTGCAAACCTGTTTTTGAGCATCTCCTAATACTAAAGCAAAGGTGGTAACTGTATGCGCAAAATATGGGTGTTGGACACAACGTTAAGAGATGGAGAACAATCACCGGGAGTCAGCCTGACCAGCTCGGAAAAGGTGGAAATTGCCCTTCAGCTTCAAAAGTTGGGTATAGATCGGATTGAGACCGGCTTTCCGGCTACCTCGCCTGGTGAGATATTCAGCATGCAGGAGATTGCCAAACAGGTTACCCAGGCCACACTGGTTGGTTTTGCACGCTCTAAAGAGCAGGATATTGATGCGGTAAGAGAGGCGCTGCGAGGAGCCGAGGATGCCTGTCTTCATTTGTTCCTGGCTACTTCACCTATTCACCGCCAGCATAAGCTGCGGATGGATAAGGAAAAAGTACTAGAGACCGCAGCCGCTGCCATTCGTTATGGACGCAAGTATTTCAGCAAGGTAGAATTTTCGGCGGAGGACGCCAGTCGTACCGAGCTGGACTTTATTTGTGAGGTCGTGAATATGGCAATTCGCGCTGGGGCGACAGTCGTCAATCTGCCGGATACGGTGGGATATGCCTCGCCTGACCAGTTCGGTGAAATGTTTAGAGTTGTAAAGCAACAAGTGCCCAGCATCGAGAAAATACAGCTCAGCACGCACTGTCATGATGATCTTGGCATGGCCACGGCCAACACACTGGCGGCTATTCGTAACGGTGTAGATCAATTTGAAGGTACCATCAATGGTATCGGTGAGCGAGCAGGGAATACACCGATCGAGGAGGTTGCATTGGCCCTCGATACGAGAACCGAGCTTTATAACGCACAGACGAGTCTGGTTCTGGAGGAACTGTATGCTCCCAGCCGATTGGTGAGCAAGCGAACGGGGATGTCAGTACCAGGGAACAAGGCCATCGTTGGAGCCAATGCTTTTGCACATGAATCCGGCATACACCAGGACGGAATGCTTAAGGAGCGCACAACGTATGAGATCGTATCCCCTGAGCGTATTGGCTTGAAGACGAGTAAGCTTGTGTTGGGCAAGCATTCCGGTCGACATGCGTTCAAGGAAAAGCTGGCGGACATGGGATTTGATAGTCTGACAGAGGAGCAGCTGCAGGAGGCGTTCCACAAATTCAAAGCCTTGACCGACAAGAAAAAGCAGGTGCTGGATGAGGATTTGCTTGTCCTGATGGACGAAAGCCGCAATGTTTCCCCTCAGATTTACACCCTGGACTCCATTCAAGTATCCTATGGCAATCAGTCTGTTCCGGTAGCCTCTATTCGATTGAGTAAACAGGATGGAACAGCCATTGATGAAGTCGCGATGGGTAACGGTTCCGTAGATGCGATTTTCAATGCTATAGATAAAGCAAGTGGTGAAGAGGTGGAATTGGAGGATTATTCAATCCAGTCCGTGACGTATGGCAAGGACGCACAGGGGGAAGTGCATGCCATCTTGAGACAAGGAGAGTACACAGCTCGAGGAAGAGGTACAAGTACAGATATTTTGGAAGCCAGCGCGAAAGCCTACATCGACGCACTGAACAAGCTGCTGGGCAGAAAAGAAGTTCGTGCCAAAGGCAATATTACCATTAGCTGACTTAAAGAGCAGGTTTGTAAGCAATATTCCTTTCCTCCTCTGACCTTATCGTAAAAAAGCGTTTGCAAAATATATGATAACATTTGAGATTTAATGTATAATAGGCAAAGAAGATCACCATATTTTGTCTGAATTTCATAGGCTAAGAGGAGGAAATGAGTTGAACTACCGCATCGAAAAGGATACGTTGGGCGAAATCAAGGTACCGTTAGACCGTCTGTGGGGAGCGCAAACACAGCGAAGCAAGGAAAATTTTCCGATTGGCTCGGAGAAAATGCCGCTAGAGGTTATTCAGGCGTTCGCGGTGCTTAAAAAGAGTGCGGCGATCAGCAACTATAAGCTGGGCAAGCTGTCACAGGAGAAGCAGAACGCCATTATTTATGCAGCGGATGAAATTCTCGCTGGACGGGTCGATGACCATTTCCCACTGGTTGTATGGCAGACAGGGAGCGGTACGCAGTCCAACATGAATGTGAATGAAGTGATTGCTCATCTGGGAAGCCAATGGCTGCAGGAGCAGGGGGAAGATGTAAAACTGCATCCTAATGACGATGTGAACATGTCACAAAGTTCAAACGATACGTTTCCTACGGCGCTTCATGTAGCCGGCGTTATTGCAGTTGAGGATCGCTTGTTGCCTGCCATTGACAAGCTGAAAGAAACCTTCCAACAGAAGTCAGAGCAATTTAAGGATATTATTAAAATCGGACGGACTCACCTGCAGGATGCCACGCCGCTTACACTGGGTCAGGAAATTAGCGGCTGGTATGCCATGCTGGACAAAAGCAAGCGAATCATCATAGACACGGTTCAATACATGAAGGAGCTGGCGATTGGTGGCACAGCTGTAGGTACAGGAATTAACGCTCATCCAGAGTTCGGTACCCGAACGTCTACCGAAATTTCCAACATTACTGGCAAGTCTTTTACTTCCGCACCGAACAAATTCCATGCACTCACCAGCCATGATGAAGTTGTAGCTGTACACGGAGCAATCAAAGCGCTCGCTGCCGATTTGATGAAAATCGCCAATGATGTCCGGTGGCTGGCAAGTGGTCCACGCAGTGGCTTGGGTGAAATTACGATCCCTGCTAACGAGCCGGGCAGCTCAATCATGCCAGGCAAGGTGAATCCGACCCAGAGCGAGGCGCTGACGATGGTCGTTACGCAGGTTATGGGTAATGATGCAGCGATCGGCTTTGCTGCGAGTCAGGGGAATTTTGAACTGAACGTGTTTAAGCCGGTTATTATTTATAATTTCCTGCAATCCGTGAATCTGCTAGCCGATTCAATTGTGGCCTTTAATGATAACTGTGCGGTCGGCATCGAGCCAGACCTCGCTAAAATTGAGCATAATTTGAACAATTCGCTGATGCTGGTGACGGCATTGAATCCATATATCGGATATGAGAATGCCGCTAAAATTGCCAAACTTGCGCATGCGGAAGGATTGTCACTTAAAGAAGCGGCTCTTCGTAGCGGCCTGCTGACCGAGGAACAATTTGACCAGTATGTCGTACCGGCTCATATGATTCACCCTAAAGCATAAAACGCGACTTTTATCGCAGCTAAGTCTACAAAAAACATATATCCAGCTCATGAAGTGCTAAATTAGCACAGACCGTGAGCTGGATTTTTAATTTTCAAATATTTTTTATCCCAGGATTAGTATTCAGCATGATTTGAGGGTATATAGATAGAAGGCGAAAAATGAACATCTATTTTTTCAAGATAGGAGAAGCCGTATGGAACAAACAACCGTTATTGATTTTATTGTGCTTTTGCTGTCCGGCTTATTGCTGGTCGGTGTACTGACTACCAAATTTTCCAGTCGTTTCGGTATGCCTGCGCTTGTTTTATTTATTGCCGTTGGCATGGTACTTAGTCAGTTTATTTATTTTGATAATGCCTTTATTACGCAGCTGGTGGGTATTCTCGCGCTCATTGTGATCCTGTTTGAAGGCGGGATGCAGACGAAGTTTGCAGATATTAAGCCGGTCATTCGACCTGCGTTGTCGTTATCCACGCTTGGGGTCATCATTACGACTGTAGTCATTGGTGTCTGCGCCAAGTTTATTTTAGGCGTAGGCTGGATGGAATCTATACTGTTTGGGGCTATTGTCGGATCGACGGATGCGGCGGCTGTGTTTTCCGTTTTGGGAGGGAAAAATATCAAGAAACGAATTACCTCTACGCTCGAAGCGGAGTCCGGCAGCAATGACCCGATGGCTGTATTTCTCACAGTTACATTAATTGAGCTGATACACCACCCTGAACAATCCATTTGGATACATATTTTATTGTTTTTATGGGAAATGGGTTTTGGTCTGGTCATTGGTTTTGCACTCGGTCGCTTAGGGGTATATGCGATTAATAAAATGAATTTTGACTCATCCGGATTGTATCCAGTGATGGCCTTGGCATTTGCAGTGCTAACGTATGCGGCGGCATCCTTGCTGGAGGCAAGCGGACTGCTGGCGGTATATGTCATGGCCATTGTGCTAGGCAACTCCGACTTGACCTACAAGCGGTCCATTATTCATTTTAACAATGGCTTCGCCTGGATGGTGCAGATTATGATGTTCGTCCTGCTCGGACTGCTGGTTTTCCCTGATCAGCTGCTGGGCATTGCGTGGCAAAGTTTGGCGCTTTCCTTTATCCTGATGCTCGTGGCTCGACCGATTGGCGTTTTTCTGAGCTTACTTTTCTCCAGATACTCCATGCGCGAAAAGACGTTGTTATCCTGGGCAGGACTACGGGGAGCAGTTCCTATTGTACTGGCCACCTATCCTTTACTGGACGAGATGGATGTAGGGCCCATGTTTTTTAATGTTGTATTTTTCGTCGTGCTGACCTCTGCGATTATTCAAGGTACGACCATTTCGTGGCTGGCTGTGAAGCTTGGCTTAATGGACCCTAACGAGACGCCGTCGCCTTCATTGCTGGAGCTGGTTTCTCTGGGGAAAACCACTTCGGAAATTAATCATATTCAGGTGCAAAAGGGAATGTCAATTGCGGGCAAAGCGATCCAGGATATGCAGCTGCCTAATGACATTTTATTCACCGCCATTATCCGGAACGAGCAAATTATTGCCCCGAGAGGTACGACTGTGATTGAGCCGGGGGATACATTATATGTGCTCAGCCCCAAACTCAAGCGACAGCAAATGAAAGAACTGTTTATGCTGCTTGAACCGGAGGCAGAACCGTAAAAAGGGGATATGCCAAGCGAATACGGACGTAGTTTAAATAAAGTAAATTGCGAAAACAGTCCTTCACATCTGTGTGGAGGGCTGTTTGTTGTGTTATTTTATAAGGTTGGGAATCTGTTAAAAAATTGACACTATCATTCTACAAAATTAGATTATTATATTGTCGTTAGATGTTGATGTATAATGGATAACAGTGAGTTTTTAAGATTGAAGTCACCATAACGGGAGAGATGTTGAATGAAACCGGAAGTTTTGCCACAGCGTGCAGCAACTCGCAGGCAGAAAAATAAAAAGAAGAAGAAACGAAAAGGTAGATTCGGTCGCTTTATACTGCGACTTTTTATAGTCTTCCTGCTAGCAGGAGTAGGGGGCACGGCTTGGTTATTTTTAACCCCCTCTGGCAAGGATATGCGCTATTTGGCCGCCGATACGCTGATTACTACTCAACATCGCCATTGGGCGAAATATTTTATCGGTGAAGAAGAGGCGCAAAAACGTGTGGCCGAATACTCGGCTCGTTTTGAGCAGATGGGTGAGGAGAGGGACAGACATACGATCAAGCTGCCTGATCTGAAACCGACCAAGTTGCAGCAAACGCCGCTGGTTGAAGTGGAAGAGGTGTCCGGTCGGAATTATCATGGCTATGTAATGACAGTGCATGACCCCACTAAAATCAGACTCGGAATTCCTGCCAAGGCTGGCAGGGGAGAACGAGTATCCAGCATGGTCGAGCGCTTAGGGGCTATTGCTGGCGTAAATGGCGGCGGCTTTGCCGATCCCAACTGGAACGGAAATGGCTTTAAACCGATCGGCGTTGTCATCTCCCAAGGACAGATATACTACAACGATATGGGGAAAAATGCTTCAGTCCAAATCGTAGGTATTGATAAGCAGGGAAAAATGATTGCCGGGCACTATTCACTATCTGAATTGTCCAAAATGAACGTGCAAGAAGCAGTCACCTTTCAGCCACGTTTAATCGTGAATGGTAGAGGTCTGATTCGCAATGCCAGTGAAGGATGGGGAATTGCTCCTCGCACTGCAATGGGGCAAAGAGCAGACGGCGCGATTCTTTTCGTGACCATTGACGGGCGTCAGCCGGGTTACAGCATCGGCGCTAATTTGTACGATATGCAAAATATTCTACTTAAACACGGAGCGGTTATTGGTGCTAATCTGGATGGTGGATCCTCAACCGTGCTCGTTAAAGATCATGCCATAGTCAATAAACCTTCTTCTGAATATGGCGAGCGGTATTTGCCGACAGCGTTTCTCGTATTTGAGCATCCAGAGACCGTCAGTATTCCGAACGTTTGGGCAGGTCTGAATCCTGGAGACATTGACGCAGCCAAAAAGAGATAGATCCGAAACACAAGAAATGAACGGAGAATGATGATGAAGCTAAAACGAGGAAGATTTCAACGATTGCTTGCCGCCTTGTTTATGTTATCTCTACTTCTTACGGCTATGCAACAAGGAATTGTCGAAGCTGCCGGACAGGGAGACACTGTAACTCCATCAACCCAATCGACGCAGGTAACAAATGTTGTCGTCAATGGGCAGCCATTAAACGCAAAGACAAAACCCATGTTGATCAACGGAAAGCTGATGGTTCCACTTAAACCTTTTGCCGAAGCTGTGGGTGCGACTTATCAGTGGGATGTCAAAAAGAAGCTGGTTACGCTTAAAAAGTGGGCAGAACCCGTGCAGCTTAAGGAACGGTCACGTAAGAATGAGCAGCGACTCACCTATGAAGTGTCAGGTAAAGAAGTGTATATCCCACTGCGGGATGTGTCGGTTGATTTGGGTTATACATTGGAGAAGACAAACACACAGATACAGGTACAGCCGCCGATCCATGGTGCAATAAAAAAACAAATATATGAGGGGGATCTGGTGACAGCGCGTGATGCGTTCATCCGTTTAAGGGGATATTCTGTACATCCTTATATCGAAGCTCATTTTCCCAACACCGAGCTCCTGTCTAGTGTCTATATGTTTCCTCAAGGTGAAGCATTGCGTTATTTTACAGTGAATGGGGATGTGCTGAGTCTGGTTGAAGTGAAGGACGGTTTTCCGCTTGTCACCTATCAAGGGTATGTAGGAGCCCCCTTTGGCAAAGAATTTACGATGGAATACGATCCGCTGGAGCTTTTTTTAAAAAATAAAGCCAAAAATCAGTGGGGAGCTTATCCGAAATTAAATAAGCCGCTGGTCTATGAGTTTACTACAGGATGGGGAGACAGCAGCACCACTTATTACGGGCGTATTACAATAGATCATAAAGAAGAATTGCTGGGTACTGCGGGTGATCCGGTAACTGGGCTCCCAGCTGATACCAAGCAGATCATGAAAACCTTCAAGCTGCCATGGGAATCACGGACGGATGCCCAACAGGCGCTGGAATAAGTTAAGAGTCGCACTGATAGATGGAAAAATACAAAAAGCGTGTATCGTTGAAGTTAACATAACTTCCCGGTACGCGCTTTTTTGATGAAATGGGTGATGATATTCCGTTGTTTTCAGGCTTTGATTAAGCGTCATTTTCTGCTTCGAGAAACACGGAGATGAGAACGCGAGCGCTGCTTTCTCCCACGTTTTTGACATAATGGGGAATGGCTGCTCTCCAACTAAAGGAATCTCCTGCTTCGAGGGTAGCTGAATCCTCACCTTGCTCTACATACACCGTGCCCTCTAATATATAATGAATTTCATCTCCGGCATGAGCATGCTCTTCTTCTGTCGATGAACCTGGTGGCATGTCCACCAGCATCATTTTAACGTTACCCTGGCCACCTAAATGGTCGACCTGAAGGTTGTTTTTACCATACACTGTTTTACGACGCTCGTCCTTGCGAATCACCTGCATCCGCTCTTCATCCTTAAGAAGCAGAAAAGCGAGGGGGACCTTGAGCGCATTAGCGATGCTGTCCAGTGTAGCGATGGAAGGAGAGGTTTTATTGTTTTCCACCTGGCTCATAAACCCTTGAGATAATCCGGTTCTTTCACATATTTGCTGAATGGATAAATTTTTACGTTTACGTGCTGCCCTTATGTTGCATCCTATACCCATAGAGCATTCCTCCTTTAGAAAAATATAATGTATACTAATTTAATATTCATCATACCAAATATTTTGTTGACAGACTATAGTTGTTATGATAAATTCACATTACAAAATAATTATTCCTATTACTAATAATTTGTCTTTGTGAGTACTTATATAAGTTACAGCTTAGAACGATATCATTTTATTTTTTTAGTCAAATTATTAGTAATATAAAATAATTATTAATATGTGCTCATACAGGTACGATAATATATTCAGAATGGAGAGATAGACATGAGTTCAGCAAGCAGAAATATTTCTACAATTATGAGGGTGGCGCTAGGGATTTTGTTTTTGGCACACGGAATTGCTAAATTCCAAATGGGCTTGGATAATGTGGCAGGCTGGTTTTCCAGCATTGGCGTTCCAGGATTTTTAGGTTATGTTGTTGCGGTGATTGAATTGGTCGGCGGGATTGCATTAATCCTTGGAGTGCTTACCCGTTATGTAGCCGGAATTTTTGTTATTGTATTGATCGGCGCGATTCTCACAGCCAAATTGTCCGGCGGGTTGATGGGGAATGGTCAAGGTGCTGGCTATGAGCTGGATATTGCTTTTATTTTGGTAGCTCTTCATCTGGTGTTTGCACCGACGACCCGCTTGTCTGTGGATTCTTTATTCAGCCGTCGTACGTCAACAGAACAATAATGTTTGATTAGCCAAGTCGTCCAATCCATGTAGAAAGAGGGAAATCCCATGACAGCACATCTTCCTGACAATACTAAAATCGGGCAGGTTTCATTAAAGGTTAGTAACTTGGAGCGCTCGATTCAATTTTATACTGAGGTGATTGGTTTCCAACTGCTGCGTGAAACGGCGAATACTGCTGAATTGACTGTCGACGGAAAGCATACGCTGCTGACCCTAAAATATATTGAAAATGCAGTTATTCTTCCGCGCCAATCCACAGCCGGACTATACCACTTTGCTATTCTTCTACCGAACCGTGTGGCTCTAGGGCTGTCCTTACGTAATCTGCTGGCTCATGAGATTGAAATCGGACAGGGAGACCATGATGTAAGTGAAGCACTATATATCCATGACCCTGATAATAACGGGATTGAAATCTATGCAGATCGTCCTCGCGAGCAGTGGAAAAAAGATACCAATGGATTTTATATTATGGGTACAGATCCTGTGGATGCCGAAGACTTGGTAGCAATTTCTCAGAACTTACCTTGGCAGGGGCTAACGCAGGGAACGGTCATCGGACACGTTCACTTCCATGTGTCTAATTTGCTCAAAGCGCAGCAATTTTATTGCGATGTGCTTGGCTTTGACATTACGTCCCGATATGGTTCCTCGGCAATGTTCATCTCCGCAGGAGGCTACCACCATCACATGGGCTTGAATATATGGGCAGGGGAAGGAGCACCTCCAGCTCCCGAGAACGCAGCAGGCTTGGATTTTTTTGAATTGATTGTGCCGGATCAGAGGGAATTGGATGCCGTTGTCGCTCGTTTGACAGCAGCAGGCTATGGAGTGCAGGAACTCAATGGAGCCAAGTATGTAGCTGACCCGTTCCGTATTCAAATTAAACTGGCTAACGGCCAAACCTCGTAACATAACAGGAATGCAGGCAGAAAAGGGTATTCTCATAAGCCATTAGGCTGGGAATACCCTTTTTTTTGTATACTAGAACAAGCTCCAATCCAAATCCCGAGACATGGTCTCCAGCAAATGTACACCTGCTGTACTGTTGCCCATACGGTTCAGGGAAGGTCCAACCAATCCAATGCCGTATCGTCCAGGCACCATCGTCATAATTCCGCCGGATACACCGCTTTTGGCAGGCAGTCCAACCTGAATGGCGAACTCTCCTGAAGCGTCATACATACCGCATGTCGTCATAAATGTTTTGGCAATCTGCACATAACGGCGGGGGACCAGAGGTACGCCCGTAACCGGATCACGGCCGTTGTAGGCCAGAACGAGTCCCATGCGTGCCAAATCCGTACAGTTCATTTTTACAGCACAATGTCTGAAATAAACCTCCAGCACGTCCTCGACATGACCTCTCAGAATCCCTTTTTCCATCAGAAAATAAGCAAGGGAACGGTTCAGATGACCTGTGGCAGATTCCGAATCGTAGACATCCTGGTCATATTCCAGCGTGTCATTACTGGCAAGCAGTCGGAAGAATTGTAGAACGCGGGCAAACCTTTCTTCGGGGCTATTTCCGCGAATCAGAGAGGAGACGGCGATGGCTCCAGCGTTAATAAGCGGATTAAATGGAATACCTGGCTCGACCAGTTCCAGCTTCAACATGGAATTAAAACGATCGCCCGTAGGCTCCATACCCACCTTGGAAAAGACAACGTCTTCTCCATTATCCATCAGGGCCAGAATGAGCGTAAATACTTTTGAGATGCTTTGCATTGTAAATTGGAGTTCCGTGTCCCCGGCTACCACGGTCTCACCCGCACCGTTCATGACAACAACACCCAGCGCTTCAGCCGGTGCTTTGGATAATTCGGGTATATACGCCGCTACCTTGCCATGAATATACTCGTGACGGCTTTGTTCCACCCATTCCGGCAGTTTGGTTTGTAGTCTCTGCCACTCCGATGTCATTTCTTTTCCTCCAGTCGAGTAACCATCCTGTGGTATTGTTATTGTAGAGCATTAAGTGATAGCTATACACTTATTCTAAAGAAATTTTCGGTCGAAAGACAAGCTCTAATTGGATTGGATGAAATTTTGATGAAGACTACTGAGGCGTTAACACAATGGCCGCAGCTAAGAAGCGATACCTTTTTGGAATATCGGATCAATATTTGATTGCTCATGGCGAACTTGAATTTCTAGGGATGCCGGGAATGCTACACCTGATGTCATTTCTTCTCCTCCAGCTAAATTCCCATTTTAATGTAAAGTTGTGATTATAGTTTATCCATAAATGACTTCTACGCCTTATGGAGCAAGCCTTAATTGATATGAACGTTAATGGGAGAGGGAGATGAAGTTAAGCATGTTACACGGTACATTAGCGGATTACCCGCGGGATCAAACAATTCATCAATTGTTTGAGGAGCAGGTTGAGCGCTCACCGGAGCAAGTGGCAGTCGTATTTGGAGACAAGCACTTGACGTATGCTGATCTAAACAAACAGGCCAATCAACTTGCACGCGTTCTGCGGGCCAAAGGCGTAGATACAGACGAGCCTGTAGGGATTATAGCCGAGTGCTCATTGGAGATGATCGTCGGGATTTTTGGGATTTTAAAAGCCGGGGGAGCCTATGTGCCCATTGACCCCGAATATCCCAAGGAACGTCTACGCTATATGCTGACAGATTCTGGCGCAAAGCTTCTGCTAACCCGGCTGCCAATTAACCAACAAGTGGGGCTTGATGCTCTTGTGCTGGATTTAACAAACCAGCAAAATTATGGAGAAGAAACAGAGAATCTCACATCTATTCATAGTTCAGATGCGCTGGCTTGCATTATGTACACGTCTGGCTCTACGGGCGAGCCTAAGGGAAACCTGACAATGCATTATAATATTACTCGGGTCGTTAAAAAGACGAATTACATCCAATTTGCGACAAAAGATCGTATATTACAAATGGCCAGTTTTTCGTTTGATGGTTCTACATTTGGTATATACGGGGCTCTGCTTAATGGAGCCACCCTCGTTTTGACCCCACAAGCTCAAATCATGAATGCACGTGAGCTATCACGCGTACTACGGACACAACAAATCACGAAATGCTTCATTACGACAGCGCTTTTTAATGCATTGGTGGATATTGATCCCGATTGCTTTGCAACACTTGAAACCTTGCTATTCGGCGGTGAAAAGGTGTCGGTCAGCCATGTGCGTAAAGCATTTACCCACCTAGGCCCCGGTCGTTTAATTCATGTCTACGGACCGACTGAGAGCACGGTATTTGCAACTTTTTACCGGATTGATCATTTGGACGAAAATGCCAATACCATCCCGATTGGCAAACCAATCAGTAATACGTCGGTTTACATTCTGGATCATGATCAGCACCTTCTGCCACAAGGAGTTGCAGGTGAACTATGCATTGCCGGGGATGGATTAGTTAGAGGTTATTTGAACCGCCCCGAGTTGACACAGGAAAGGTTTATTCAGTCTCCATGGGTGCCGGGAGGCAGGTTGTACCGAACCGGAGATTGGGTAAAAGAGCAAACGGACGGAAATATCGAATATATCGGACGGATCGACGATCAAGTAAAAATAAGAGGCTTCCGAATTGAGCCAGGGGAAGTAGAGTCACATCTATTAAAAATTAATGATATCCAGGAAGCCGCTGTTATCGCGCGTGAAGATGAGACGGGTCAGAAGCAGCTGGCAGCGTACTTTACTGCGAACCAAATGCTGACATCAGATGAACTTAAAAACACTCTCTCTGCAAAGCTGCCGAGCTATATGATTCCATCTTTTTTTATGCAATTAGAGCAGATGCCGCTGACACTGAATGGAAAGCTGGATCGCAAGGCACTGTTGGCTCTTAAAGGTAATTTGCATACTGGGGCAGCATACGTGTCCCCTGAGCCAGGGCTGGAAGCCAAGCTGATGGAAATCTGGCAGGATGTGTTAGGTATTCAGCAGTTCAGTGTTTTAGATAGCTTCTTTGACCTCGGCGGGCATTCTATTCATGCACTTACGCTGATGTCGAGAATGGAGCGGGCAGGATTTCATATCACTTTGACAGATATATACCACTATAAAACAATTCGGGCCCTCGCTGCTTATCTTCATTCGGCTCAGCATGATGAAGGTTCCAAGAAGCAACAGGGCATCATAGAAACCAAACAAGAATTGACTTCTTGGCTGCATCAAGAAACAGGGGATGTTTACGAGCTGGTGAAATATCAGGTGCGAGATTTCCTTCACGAAGTTAGAGATATTCAGGTGCTTTACTCGGGCCCTGACGCTGACATTGACGTTAACCATATCATACGGATCATGGATGGGAAAATTGCTAAAGAACTATTACCACATTATATTGTACCTCTGCATCAAAAAGCTAAGTTGGATGATCAATACTGGACCATCAATGAAGAGGTGTTTTTCCAGTGTCTGGACTTGAAAGGCATGGATACGGATAAAGTAGCAAGGTTTCGCAAGCAGCTGGAGGACGATTATTGGAGAAAAGATCAATGGGTTCTAACGGGACAAGTGGCACAAGAATATCCACTCAGTGGAATTCAACAAATGCAAATTTCGTTTCATACACCACCCAGTGTAGGCATTTTTCGGCTCGACGAGCATGTGAATTATGATTTTCTGGATCAGGCTTACGCTCAATTTTTACAAAGTCAAGGATTACTGAGAAGCGTCCCTGTCCCAAGAGACGGGTGGACATTTTGGAGGGAGTATGTACTTCCTGACGCTAACCTGCCAAAACTTAAGATCATTGACGTGTCGGATAGCAGTCCCTGTGGGTCCTTTTCGGAAATGATAAATGATTATATTACAAGTACTCGATACATCGGAGAGCATACTTTGTTTCACATGTTTGTGCTGAAACGAAATCTTCGTGAGCATTACGTCATAACTCTTTATCATCATGCCATATGTGATCGGGTGACCTCGGAGGTGGCTGAACGACAGATGCTTGCTTGCTACAGAAGCCTGCTTCAGAACCAATCCTTTCCTACCGATGAAGTGAAGCCCTATGCAGAGTATGTGAAACAAATCCAAAGTGGGCCCAAACGAATTACGGAACAAGAATTGATGACATCCTTTCAGCTGGAAGCGTTTCAAAAAAACAAGCAGGACCTTTTACGATCCCCCAAGCTAAGAACGAGTACCGAAGCCTATCTGTTTAGCGTGAGCATCCCGGCTGAAAACCCATCTTTAGAGTTGGCGCTTTCTGTCTATACAAGGGGCTTGCAAACTTATTTAGGCATGGATAAGCTGCCATTGTTATTTTTATATGATGGAAGAAGGTATGACGAGGCGGCGTATTATAACACGGTTGGTGAATTTATTGATTTTGTGCCTATGTTGATGGGTATGAAGCAGAATCCAGATGAAATGCTGCAGTCTGTCAGAAGCAGGCTGGATTTATTAAAACGCCATACTATCAATTTTATGGATCTACTTACAAGCCCTGCTTACAAAAAACAGTGGGAGCGGACCCGAAAACTTGTACAGTTTGGGAAGCAGTATGAGCACCTAGATGTATTCATGTTTAACTATTTAGCCAATAGTACCAGGGAAGGCCTGAAGTACAGTCATTATTACGATGATGCTGTCATAAAGCAACCGAATCCGCTCCCGATCTATTCACTGTTCAACTGCATTGCTACCTCCTACACGGACGGCCTTATTTTTTCTATGCGCTGCAGCTACGAGATAGAGGTTGAGGAAGTCAGGGCTGCTTTTTATCAAGCGGCTGGTATAGCATCCCGGATAGGAGAGGTTTAATAAATGATCGAATCTTCCATTACTGCTATTCAGAGTTTGTCTGGTATGCCGGACAATAACCGACGGTACTTGCCTTTATTTTCTCATTGCAGGGGGAATACGGGACAGCCTAAAGATAAAGATCAAATACTTTACAAAATTCGTTTGAAAACAAGTCAGGTCAAAGCGATTATAGAATTTGTACAGCAGCATCAGCTGGGCATGCCTGCTTTTATAACATCCATATGGTCTGTACTTCTATCCCATTACGCCAATCAATATGCTGTGCCTGTTTTATATTCCGTGATATCAGACAAAGAGGGGGGAGCATGTCGTCGGGATTATCCACTTCTTATCCATATTCAGAGGGAAGATCATCTTCTTTCCTTAATGCAAAGGGTAAAGGCAGAATGGGACAAACGACATAGTAACGAGCGGATAGAGGCTTTTTCACAGCCAACGAAGGTCGATTCCCCATCAGGAATAGATGAAGATTATTTCAATGTGGGCATCGTAGAAACGTGTGGTGACTTCTCGTATCCAAGTTCGAACACAAAAACGCCAGCTCCCTTGTGCAGTGTAAATCAACCAGAGATTGCATTCTGCTACCGTTATGGTCCGGATATATTGGAGTGTACAATACAGTATAATGGCAGACATTTCGGAAAAAGACAGATGGCTAGACTCGCAGACCATTTTCAAATCCTACTGGAAAATATACTCCATCTTCCGGCGAAAAAGGTACTCTTTCACCCCATGCTGACCACAAAAGAATACAAGCAGATGCAACAATGGAATGATACAGAACAAGCATATCCCTTGGATAAAACTGTGGTTCATCTGATAGAGGAGCAGGCTGCCAGAACACCCGAGACGATTGCATTGGAGTTTGGAGAGCTCAAGTTGACCTACTTTGAGTTAAATCAACGGGCAAATCAAATCAGCCGCGCGATTTTGGAGTCGCTTTCGATACAGGAGCATGAAGTTTTGCCGCCTGGCACGTTAATTGCCATTTTCATGGATAGAAGTCTGGATGTAATCCCGGCGATGATAGGGGTTATGAAGGCGGGAGCCGCTTATCTTCCGATAGATCCCCAATATCCTGGAGAACGGATTCGATTTATTTTAGAAGATGCGCAGGCGAAAATGATTATAACGCATAGCAAACTAGTGACCAAACTGAATCTGTTTATTTCTCGAAATAGTATGGAAACGCATTCGCTGATTTGTGTGGATGAGTGCCTGATGCAGCCGCGTTATCATCCCGATGAGAACTTAAATATTCGCGTTAAACCGCGGGTGAAACAGAATGACCTGGCTTATGTTATATACACATCCGGTTCCACTGGAAATCCGAAGGGGACCCTTATTGAACACGCTGGACTTGTTACTCTAATCCCTTACCTTGTTGAAAAGTTCGGTATTAGCCCTGACTCCAGAGTCATGCAATTCGCCTCTATCAGTTTCGACGCTTCAGTCTACGAATGGGTTGGAACGTTAACCGTAGGCGGGACACTTGTTGTGCTATCGGATAAGGAGCTGCCGCCTTATGCGGATATTTCGGACGTTCTTGAAGAGAAGAATATCAACATTGCCATGCTGACACCGTCTGTGCTGCGAACGATGAAACAAAGAGATCTGCCTGAACTGCGCACAATCGTATCTGCGGGAGAGCCCTGTACATCGGATATTGTGGACTATTGGGGAAAAGGAAGACTGTATGTGAACGCTTACGGTCCGACCGAAGTCACGGTCATTTGTTCCACATCTGTATGCAAGCCTGGGAAAGGAATTACGATCGGCAAACCCGTCTATAACAAACGATTGTTTGTATTGAATTCATTTGGCAATCCTGTACCAGTCGGTGTTCCTGGCGAGCTGTGGGTGGGTGGAATAGGACTTGCCAGAGGATACTTGAATCGTGATGAGCTGACCCAGGAACGCTTCGTTCACAAACAGATTGTCATGGGCAGGGAGTATCCAGCACAGACAGAGCGGTTATATAAAACCGGAGACATTGTGAAATGGACGCCGAACGGTGAACTGGTATTTATCGGCCGCAGTGATGAACAGATCAAAATCAGAGGCTATCGTATCGAACTGGGAGAAATAGAGCATCGGCTTCGCCAGCATCCTGGCATTGGACAATGTGTTGTGAAAGCATGGAAGGATGAATCATACCATAAACTGGTGGCGTATTTTACTGCCATAAAAAGGCTGAAAGAGGCCGAGCTGGCGCAGTATTTAAGCTCTGTTTTACCTGCTTATATGGTTCCAGCTTATTTTTGTCAGCTGGATTCATTACCAGTAAATACAAACGGAAAAGTTGATCGTAGAGCTCTTCCCGATCCGAAAGCCACCTTATTTGTCCCTGCTGAGGAAGCTGCGGAAGCAGGTGAGGCTGGGTTTGAACAGCGCCTGCTTCGAATTTGGCGGCAGATCTTAAAAAGAGGCGATATCGGTGTTAACGATCATTTTTACGCGGTTGGGGGAGATTCCATTCTTGCCATTCAGGTCGTATCTATGGCGAGGGATGATGGTATTATGCTTACTCCAAGACAAGTTGCAGAGTACCCAACCATTAAGGATTTAGCTGCTGTGGCTACTTGGGCAGACTGTGAGAAGAAGGAAGAGTGTATCGTTGATTTGACGGGCGAATTTGGTCTGACGCCGATCCAGCACTGGTTTTTCGAGCAGCAGTTCGTAGAACCGGATTATTTCAATCAATCCCAGCTGTTTTTACTACTCCGTGATTGTGACCCCGCACAGCTGGAAACGGCCATCAACCAATTGATTCGACTGCATCCAGAGCTTTCGATGGAGATCTCAGCCAGAGAGCATACGTATTCACAGCGCTACCGAGCAGATACCTCCATTCAACTTGCCAGCCACACTATTCAACAAATCAATTGCCCCGAATCTGAAATTACAAGCATATGCAATGCATGGAACAGACAACTGAATTATGAGACAGGCACGATGATGTATGCAGGAATCATCCAAGGTCATCCTGATGGTAATGCTCGTCTTTTTATAACGATTCATCATCTGGTCATTGATGGAGTGTCTTGGAGAATATTAGTTCAGGAATTATATCAATTGTATCACGGTACAGCGTTGCCTCCTGTTTCAAACCCATATAAAAACTGGCAGTCCGCATTGATGGATTATGCCAAAAATAAAAATATTCTAAATCATCTAGAGTACTGGAAGCAAGTACAGCTTCAAAGCTCGGCATTTGTGCTGCCGGTAGATCATTGCCCAGATCACAAAAAGAGCGGCGAATCTTCGGAATTCGTGATAATGCTTACTCAAAGCGATACGCAGCTGCTTTTGCACCATTGCTCTCAGGCTTATCATACCGAGATTAACGACCTGCTGCTTACGGCCTGGTCGCTGGCACTTTCCGCTTGGTCTGGACAGAAGACGATTGCGTTTCGGTTAGAAGGTCATGGACGTGAGCATCTTGTATCCGATATGGATCTGACAAGAACCATCGGTTGGTTTACCTCCATATTTCCGGTATGTATTCAGGTTAGGGACAGTGGCTCCTTGGGAGAGACGATTAAATCCGTCAAAGAGCAGTTGCGCTGTATTCCTCACCGTGGTATATCATACGGTGCTTTGAGATATTGCCATCCGAACGAAGAGGTCCGTACCAAGTTAGCAGCCTCCGAACCTCTGGCTTTATTTAATTATTTGGGTCAATTTGATCAGGCAAATACGAGTGGTCTAAACGAGTGGTTAGGTTTTACACGTGACGCTGCGCAGGATCATAGCTCGCCGCTTAATCATGGAACAAGCCTATTGGAGCTCAACTGTTCCATTGTTCACGGAAAACTGCATTTGTTTATGAAATTTAGCAAACGTCACTATGAAGAAGCGACCATTTCTCGATTGATAAATGCTTTCAAGTCATATCTGCTTGCCATTATCGAGGATTGCAGTCAGACGGAACATGAGGAGTTTACACCAAGTGATTTTCCGTCGGTTTCATTGGAGCAGCATACGCTGGATCAGATCGTATACAAGTACCACATGCAATATGGTCTGGATAAAATGATGTATTTAAGTCCCTTACAGGAAGGTTTGCTATTCCATTATTTGGAACATCCCGCTTCTGATCAATACTTCGTGCAGGTTCGTTGGGAATACCATGGCAGGCTGGAGGTAAGCCGTTACCTGGAAGCATGGAACAGTGTGATTGCCGAAAATGATTGCTTGCGGACATGTTACGTTTGGGAATCGCTGGACAAGCCCTTGCAATGCATTATCCGAACAGCAGAATTGGATGGGACGTTCCTGGATTTTGCGGCAGAGCAGCCAGAGCGGCAACAGGAATATATTGAACGATGGATGGCACAGGATCGTAATCGCCGTTTTGATCTGAGCAAGCCTGCATATCGCCTAGCACTGATTCAGACTGCCCCGGAAGCGTGGACGGTGATCTGGAGCTATCATCATATATTGCTGGACGGTTGGAGTCTGCCCCTGCTGCTGAATCGGGTTCATGAACTCTATGGTTGTAGCCTGCAAAATATAATGCCACGACGTAGCTTGTCCCATTCTTGTGACGCTTTCATTCGTTGGTTGAACGGTAAGGATCGAACGGAGGCTGAATTATTCTGGAAGGCTTATTTGGCTGACGTAACGGAGCCAGCTTCTCTGCCTGTAAAGAAAGGAGGCATACTTCCCGATGTACATCAGCCAATTGAGAACCAGCAGATCGAGACTCTGTATATTGATTCAAGCCTAACCAATCGTATCGCTGCTTTTGTACAGCAAACACAAGTTTCATTAAACACGTTGGTACAGTTCGCATGGGGGAAAGTGCTGCAGGTCTATCATGATGCAGATACAACCGTTTTTGGCCTGGTCGTGTCCGGGAGGGGATCGGATCTGGCAAAAGCAGATCGAATCACAGGCATGTTGATTAATACGTTGCCTCTGGTCATGCACTGGAATGTGGAGCAAGCCATTACAGCATATCTAGAGGAGTTGCACCAAACCATTCAGAAGCTGAATGACTACAGCTATGTGAGTCTGAACGAACTGAAGGGCTGGAGTGCTATTCAGGGACATGCGATGTTTTACAGCATCGTGGCATTCGAGAATTATATGAACGACTATCGGCAGCCTGAAAATGGATTAAACATGTCAGGTATGGAGGAGCGTGAAAAAACCAACTATCCGATGACCCTCACGATTGCCAACGACGGAGAACAGATAACCATCAAGTTTATTTACGATGCGGATCAATTAGAGCAAGAAACGATTTGCCGGTTGGAAGAGCACCTGCTGAATACGTTGCAATATGTGCTGGACCATCCGAATCATAAAGTAGGAGATGTGTGTTTTATAAGCAAAGACGAATATGATCGAGTCGTCTACGACTGGAATAATACGTATACAGCATATCCCAGAGATCGTTCTATTGTTGACTTGTTTCAGGAACAAGCGAAGCTGCGGCCTTCACAGCCTGCAATTGTTACGTACAACCAGGTTATGACTTACCACGACCTAAACCTAATGTCCCAGCAGATTGCCAATAAGCTAACGGATGATGCAGACAGTCGATGCGACACCAAACCGTTTAGAAATGGGAGGTTTATTGGAGTATACTTGCCACGCTCTCCCGAATTCATTGTCTCCATCCTGGCGATTATGAAAGCAGGATATGCCTACGTTCCCATCGACCCCGATTTTCCGGCAGCAAGAACGCGTGAATTGGTCGAGGACGCCAGACTGGACACCATCATCACCTCGCAGCAAGGAGCGGAGAGTATCTTGGAGGCCTGTGAGGGAATCCATTTAAAGCTAATGTATACAGAGCATTTTGACCAGACTGAAGTTGTACCACAAGAAGAGAAAAGGAATATAACTGCTCCTGCTCCCAATGACCTTGCTTACCTGCTATATACATCCGGCTCGACGGGAAAACCCAAAGGCGTTATGGTAGAACATCGCAATGTCATCCGCTTGGTCAAAAACACCAGCTATTTCTCGTTTTCCTCTGATATCAGGCTGCTCTATACGGGTTCGCCCGTTTTTGACGCTTCTACGTTTGAAATTTGGGGGACATTGCTGAACGGAGGCCAACTGTTTGTCGTATCAAAGGATGGTCTCCTCAACATCCATATGCTGGAGCAGCGGATGAAGTTATGGGAAATTAATACACTATGGCTAAGTTCCGCACTGTGCAACCACTGGATTGAAGAAAATGAAAGGATGTTTGCTGGACTCAGATCGCTGGCTGTAGGTGGGAACGTTTTATCGGTTAAGCATATCAATCGCATCCGGCTTGCCTATCCGGAACTTTCGATCCTCAATCTGTACGGCCCAACGGAGAATACTACATTTTCGACGAGCTACCGGATCGAAGAGCCTTTTGAGCAGAATATTCCCATTGGCAAACCCATTAGTAATTCAACCTGCTATATTTTGGACAAAAGGGGCCGAATCCAGCCTGTCGGGGCAGTCGGAGAATTATATGTGGGAGGGGACGGGGTTGCAAGAGGGTATTGGCAGCAAAACCAGCTGACACAGCGTGTCTTTATTCCAAATCCATATACCTCTGCCAAGGACCGTGAAAGAGGAGTGAATCTGGTTCTCTACCGCACGGGAGATCAAGCAAGATGGTTGCCGGATGGTAATATCGAATTTATTGGACGAATTGACGATCAGGTGAAGCTTCGTGGCTATCGAATCGAGCCCGGCGAAATCGAATTCCGTCTTGGCAACTACCCTGTTGTGAAAGAATGCCTGGTCGTTGCCCGCGAGCTTTACGGGGAATTGCGGCTGATTGCTTACTATACAGCAGAAGAGGAAGAGCCGGAGGGGCAGCTTCAATCTTTTATGGCTGATGGTCTTCCATCATATATGCTACCCTTTCGTTACGTTTGGCTGAGGTCTTTCCCATTAACGATTAACGGGAAAATCAATCGTAAAAAGCTGCCTTTGCCAGCAATCCAAAACAGCGGTATCGAATCAAATTCCGGACCACTGACCGAAATAGAACAAATCATAAAAGAGATCTGGAGTCGAGTTCTGAAGCTTGATCAGATCGGCAAGGCTGATCACTTTTACGCGTTGGGAGGGCATTCGCTTTCTGCGCTGCGTATAGCCAGCCTGCTGCAAAAAAGCGGTTATCCGGTTACAGTCAACCAAATATTTCGCGAGCAAACCATCGAACGGTTGGCCCTTTCATTGAGCAGGGAATTGGCGGATACAGGAGCTGTTCTTTGTCCAAATAAAAATATCCCATCTAGTCAGTCTACAAAGAAGGGTTATCCTAATAATGGATTTCCGCTGTCTGCCGTACAAAGACGTTTTTTTCAAAGAGACCTGACGAATCGCAACATGTTTAATGTGCCTTACCTCGCTCTGCTCAAGAAATACATCTCCAGAGAGTTGCTAAACACGTCGCTGGAGGCATTACGGAATAAACATGTGGCGCTACGCCTGTCATTTTCCCAACTGGATCATGATGAATGGTATCAGTATGAGCAGAACATGAGCGTAGAACAGGTTGTTTCTTACGTGGATCTGCAAGTGATCCCAGGTTCACATGACGCCTTCCTTTCGGAATACTGCGCGAAGGTTCAGCATGAATTTAACATCGAGGAGGGCCCTTTATGGAAGGTGGTGCTGTTTGACCACTATGGCCAAGAAAAACGTCAGGTGATATTACTCCTGTTCCATCATTTAATTTTTGACGGCATATCGTTAAACATTTTATTAGAGGATTTGAAGCATCTTCTCTTGCCGGGAATGGGAAGTGATTTGGCGTTACATGGGGGAGAGGAAAGCAGCTATCGGGATTGGTGCATGGCGTTGACACAATATGCGGCAAAAGACATTCCTTCTAAAGCAGCAATCTACTGGAGAAGGGTTGTGGAAGGTGGTAAGTCTTTAGAGGTCGACAGGGATTCGGAGATCGAGCCTTTACACTGCCACATGACAACAATTACACAGGATTTACTTGAAGGAGAGGGACATATCAGCCTTTTAAAAGCATTGGCTGTGAAGCAGCATACTACACCGCTAAGCATCCTGCTAACAGCCTTGTCACAGGCTTGCTTCCAGCTGAAAAAGCAATCCGATTTGCTGCTGCATGTAATGTCTTATCAACGCGAGTCTTTTTTGCCGGGGATTATGATTGATCGTACGATTGGTTTTTTTGCCGGAGCTTACCCTATTCGAATCCAAATTCCCGAAGAGGAGCTGTCAAAAAGTTGGAGAACTATGCTGGAAGATATCAAGCAGACGTTGCAGCATATTCCATCTGAAGGACTGGATTACTTTATTTTACGGTACATGATACAGGATATGTATCCAAATACAGAGCCACTACAAGACGGGACACACATGCTTTTCCATTATCAATCGGAGGAAATGGACGGGCTGGCAGATGATTTGTACGAGCCTTTGACCCTTCCCTACGGAAATACCAACGCGCCGGACAATCCCTCTGCTTACAAGCTAAATATGACAGCAAGTCTTAAACATGATCGTTTAAGCTTAACCTGCTATTACAGTTCACTTCACTATGAAGACCAAACAATTGCTAAGCTTGTACGCTTAATATCCGGGTGGCTGCGCCAAAGCATTGGTGCTCATCCCAATACTATGATAGTGGAGAGGAGTTTCCGGCTATGAAAATATACGAATTTTGCCCTTTTTTTAATGAAAATCGGATTGCAGATATTAAAATCAAAGAAAATGCCCGCTGGATTGACGAGCTACATGTGGTCGAAGCCAACAAGACGTTTAGCTATTTGGATAAGCCCCGCAACTTTAATCCGGATTATGTTGGTCCAAAGGTCATTCATCATTCATTGCATGCGGATCATCTGTTTCGCGAGCCTGAGAAGAATTCATTGTATTTTGATGTGGCTAGCTGTGGTGCGGAACACTTTGACCGCTGGTACTGGCGTCTGCTCAGCTATAACAGCGCGTTTCATAATGAAGCTTGCCAAAGAAACAGGAGTACCTCTATCTTGCGGGATCGGGTTGAGGACGATGATGTGATCATATTGGCTGACTTCGATGAGATCGTGGATAGCCGGATGGCGGACCGGATTGTGTCGGAAGTGAAGAAGCACCAGATTATTACGATTAAAATGCATTATTCTGTCTTCTTTCTGAATCTGTTTTGTCAATCTAATCATGGTGCTCCTCATTGGAGCTATCGCGTGTTCGCCATGACAGGGCGGTACTTCAAAAGTATGCCATTCTCATCTGACTATCTCAGGAAGAAAGGGATTGCTGAAGCGTTGTATCAAGACATCTATTGCTTGGAGGAACCAGCCGGATTCCATCATTCATGGCTTGAATATCAGAAAACCGCGCTTCCCAAGTTGCAGGCATTTGCCGCCAATGTAGAGGATAAAAGTATCTTGAATGCAGATTATATTGATCAATGTTTACATGATAAAAAACTATATTATATCGACACCGAACTTTATGTTGATAACTCAAAATCGTTTTTGAGCAGTCTACAGGAGCTTGAAATAGATGATCTTTGGTATAAATAAAGGAAGCTATGCTTTAGCTGTCCGAGAAACCCGGTCCATACAAGACTAGGGTTTTTCTTTTGTTTTCAATCAGTGAAGTGCAAAGCCCTTCACTGATTGAATATGGATTTCATGGAGAAGATGTTGACAAAGCCAAATTCATTTATTACCATGTTGATATTAACATTTTGTTTTTATCATAACAATAATAACCTATACCAATATAAGAACAGGCGGGTGACGCAAGTGACAGAAATACCAAAATACAATCCTGACGGCTTGACGGAGGAGCAATTTCTGGCCGCTTATGATGCAACACAATACGAACGTCCGTCAGTAACGGTAGATATGCTGCTCTTTACTGTAATGGACCAGCTCCAGCATAATTATCGCAAGCTGCCTGAGAAGACACTCCAGCTGCTTTTGATCCAAAGAGGCGAGCACCCTTTTATAGGGCAATGGGCGTTGCCCGGTGGTTTTGTGGGTATGGATGAAAGCCTCGAAGAAGCTGCGCAACGCGAGCTTAAAACCGAAACGAATGTGGATCAGATTTATATGGAGCAGCTATACACTTGGGGAGATGTAGCACGTGATCCGCGGATGCGGGTTATCAGCTGCGCTTACATGGCATTGGTAGACCATGATTCCTTGGAGGTACAGGCCGGGGACGATGCCGCAGATGCCCGATGGTTTGAGCTGGATTACAGTGTGGTTCAGGAGACGCGGACTAATCAGCCGGAGGGTTACACGTGGGAGCAAGACATTGACGTTACCCTGAAGCATGGGGACATTCGTCTGTCTGCCAAAGTAAAATTGACCGAACTTCTGAAGGGGAAAACCATTGAAATCAAGCGGGAAGTGCTGGAGTCAGAGGGAATTGCCTTTGACCATGCCAAAATTATTGCGTATGGGATCGAGCGTCTGCGCAGCAAAATTGAATATGCAGATATCGCATTTCATCTGATGCCCTACCTGTTTACATTGGGTGAGCTTCAACAGGTGTATGAAATTATTTTGGGTAAGGAGCTATTGGCTGCGGCTTTCCGCCGTAAAATAGCGGATCTCGTGGAAGAAACGAATGAATATAGAAAGGCGGCTGGACATCGTCCATCCAAGCTATACCGATTCAAGCCCAGGTCGCGTTTTATATAAAGGAATATGAAATGAGGAATTATCATGGAAAAGTTTACATTTTTTTATCGCAGTCATTCGCCATTTTCGCAATGGTATCCTTCTGATTTTGTTGTGGAGGGTTTGGAGTTTAACTGCGCTGAGCAATATATGATGTTTAAAAAAGCGCAGCTTTTTGGGGACGAGGAGGCGGCCCGGAAAATTATGCTGGCATCCACCCCTCGAGAGCAAAAGGCCCGTGGTCGTAGTGTACGCGGGTTTGATCAATCCTTGTGGGACGAGAATTGCCGACAATTTGTGTATGACGGTAACTATGCCAAAATTACGCAAAATCCGAATCTGCTTAAATATCTGCTTAAGACGAAGGGGACCACACTGGTTGAAGCTAGTCCGACAGACACCATTTGGGGTGTTGGCTTGGCTGAAAATGATGCCCGCATAAACAACCGCAAGTTATGGCGAGGCACAAATTGGCTAGGGGAAATATTGACGAATTTACGTGAGGAACTATTGCAAAAGGAGGAATTGTCATCATGACAAATACGATGAATCACCGGAGCAACCGGGTTACTCGATCACAGATGGCGCAGGAAACGCTATCTATTTTGGAGAATAGATATTACACAAATACCAAACAAGTACAAGTGAATATAGCAAAAGAAGTGGATAACGCGATCACAGGCTCGAAGCTATATACACCTTCTCAACTGGTGGCTTTAAAACAAGAGGCAGAGCAAAGGATACAAGGTGCATTGGAGTCCTCTTCACACATAGACAAACGGGCGCATACTGCTGCAATGATGGAAATTACGGGCGAAAGCACATTACAGGCGGCATTTAGACTCCAGGTTGAGGAGAAGCTGGAGCACATAGCGTGTTTGAATTTTGCATCAGCCAAAAACCCGGGAGGCGGGTTTCTTGGAGGCAGCCAGGCCCAAGAGGAAAGCTTGGCTCGTTCGTCAGCGTTGTATCCCTGCATTTCACAAATGGAAGAAATGTACCAGCATAACCGAAAACTGCGAAGCTGTTTTTACTCGGACTATATGATTTATTCGCCTGAGGTTCCGGTATTTCGGGATGATCAGGGAACATTGCTAGAAAAGCCATATCAGGTCGATTTCCTGACTGCGCCTGCTGTTAATGCTGGAGTCGTGCGAGAACGGGAGCCAGAGCAGGTCAACCGGATAAGCGAAGTGATGTTGGAGCGTATTCGTTACATTCTCGGAATGGCTAAGCAAAACGGGGTAGAGCATCTCGTACTGGGAGCCTATGGTTGCGGGGTATTCCGCAATAAGCCGGAAGAGGTTGCGGACTGGTTTAAGCAAGTGCTTGTAGATGAGGGCTATGCCTTGTTGTTCGAACGGGTTGTTTTTGCCGTATTGGATCATACAGCAGGTCAACGTACCTTAAGCAGTTTTAAAAAACTTCTTTCCTGAAGCCG
Source organism: Paenibacillus sp. 1-18 (assembly GCF_000520755.1). Taxonomy (NCBI): domain Bacteria; kingdom Bacillati; phylum Bacillota; class Bacilli; order Caryophanales; family Paenibacillaceae; genus Paenibacillus; species Paenibacillus sp. 1-18. The sequence continues at coordinate 41,811 of NZ_ASSB01000269.1, read as the reverse complement.
GGGGCTATCTTACAAAAAGCTTGTTATAATATCTTGTGAAAAGTAATATGTCATGAAAAGGAGAGTGCTGAATGAATCCATCTTCGAACATTACCTGGCATATGTCAGAGGTTAATAAGCAAGCGCGTCAGCTTCTGAATGGACATAAAAGTCCGGTGCTTTGGTTTACGGGGCTATCTGGCTCAGGAAAATCAACGGTGTCCTCCACATTGGAAAAAGCATTATATGCACGCGGCATACGCACGTTTATTTTGGATGGGGATAATGTTCGACATGGCTTAAATCGTAACCTGGGCTTCCTGCCTGCTGACCGTAAGGAAAATATCCGTCGTATTGCTGAAGTGTCAAAGCTAATGGCCCATGCTGGTGTTCTTACGATTTGCGCCACCATTTCCCCTTATCGTGAGGACCGTGAAATGGTAAAGGAAATTTTACAGGAGGAAGGCTGCTATGAGATCTATATTCAATGCAGTCTGGAGGAATGCGAGCGGCGTGATCCAAAAGGGATGTACAAGAAAGCGCGAGCGGGAGAAATTCGCCATTTTACGGGGATTGATGCTCCTTATGAAGCACCGCTGGAGCCTGATCTCCTCGTATCTACTGAAGGTCGGGAGGTAGCCCAGTCTGTTCAAGATATCCTGGATTTTCTCGACAGAGAATCATTGCTGCTCTAATCTTCGTCAAACCTTTTTCAAATCTTCCTGAAATCTTCCTGAAATCTTCATTATCCAGTTAAGGAATTCATGTTTAAATAGAATAGACCTCTCATCTTGAAGCCGTCTGAATCTTTCCCTGGTTCTTTCATATATACAGTGTCAGAGGTGAGAGGCCTTTTTGATTACAACATATCGTCAACCAATTCATTGAAGAGGTGATTTTAAACATGAGTAAACAACCAACCAACCTGACTACAAGCTGGGGGGCTCCTGTCGGTGATAATCAAAATTCCATCACTGCCGGATCACGCGGGCCTACACTGATTCAGGATGTGCATTTGCTGGAGAAACTGGCGCATTTTAACCGGGAGCGTGTGCCGGAGCGTGTTGTTCATGCCAAAGGTGCGGGAGCGCACGGATATTTTGAAGTCACTAATGATTTATCTGCATATACCAAAGCAAGCTTCTTGTCCGAGGTAGGCAAGCGTACACCGATGTTTATCCGCTTTTCTACCGTTGCGGGTGAGCTGGGCTCGTCTGATACAGTGCGCGATCCGCGCGGGTTTGCGGTGAAGTTTTACACCGAGGAAGGTAACTATGATCTCGTAGGCAATAATACGCCTGTCTTTTTTATTCGGGATGCCATTAAATTCCCAGACTTTATTCATACGCAAAAACGTCATCCCCAAACTCATCTGAAAAATCCGAATGCAGTGTGGGATTTCTGGTCCTTATCTCCTGAATCACTGCACCAGGTAAGTATTCTCATGTCTGACCGCGGCATTCCCGCCACACTTAGACATATGCACGGTTTCGGTAGTCACACGTTCAAGTGGGTGAATGCCGAGGGTCAAGCCGTATGGGTAAAATATCATTTTAAAACAGAGCAGGGCGTCCAAAATCTCGATGTCGATCTGGCAGCGAAAATTGCTGGTGAAAATCCGGATTATCATACAGAAGATTTATTTAATGCCATTGAGAAGGGCGATTTTCCTGCATGGAGACTACATGTACAGATCATGCCAGTAGAAGATGCGAACACATACCGCTTTGACCCATTTGATGTAACAAAAGTATGGTCGCAAAAGGATTATCCGCTGATCGAGGTAGGACGTATGGTACTGAATCGTAATCCTGAGAACTATTTTGCAGAAGTAGAGCAGTCGACGTTCTCTCCGGGTTCATTTGTGCCAGGTATTGAAGCCTCTCCGGATAAAATGCTGCAAGGACGCCTGTTTGCCTACGGTGACGCACATCGCTACCGTGTAGGCGCTAATCACAATTCACTCCCGATCAACCGCCCGCATGCGGAAGTACACAACTATCAACGTGATGGTGCATTACGCAGTGACAGCAATGGTGGTGGCTCTGTCTACTACGAGCCTAACAGCCTCGGTGGACCGAAAGAATCCCCAGCACACAAAATCGCTCCTTTTGAAGTGTCTGGCGAAGCTCAAAGTGTAGCCTACGATCATCATGATCACTACACACAGCCAGGAGACCTGTACCGCTTGCTCAGTGAAGATGAGCGTGCACGTCTGGTTCGAAATATCGTAAATGCGATGAAACCCGTAGAAAGCGACGAAATTAAGCTGCGCCAGATCGGACATTTCTACAAGGCTGATCCTGAATACGGACGCCGTGTAGCCGAAGGCTTGGGATTGACCGTGCCTCAAGGCGAATAGAGGTATCGACAAGCTCCTAACAGAAAGTTCCACGAATATATAAAAAGGATGTCTCCAACGCCATGTATGTGGTTGATGGGACATCCTTTACTTTTGAGTGTGAGGCAAAGCAGATGAGGTTCATACTGAAAAAAGGCTGCTTGACCGTGGAAATAAGGTCAGCAGCCTTTATATAGGTTTGTCAATTAGTGCATCGGAGCTTGAGCTGCTCCTTTTTTGACATGAACTCTGCGGATAAAGAAGGCAAGGATTAGCCCGATCACACTGACAATCATGGCAAAGAAAAATGAATGCTGGGATCCGAACACCATGGCATTCGCCATTTCGTTTACGGATTCAGGCATGCTGGATTGGCTCAAATAGCTTTCCATGCCTTTGGAGAGAATGCTTACTGCTATGGCTGTACCAATAGCACCAGCAACTTGCTGGAGCGTGCTCATAATGGCTGTTCCATCCGGGTACAGCTCCAGAGGCAGCTGGTTTAGACCATTCGTCTGAGCTGGCATCATGATCATGGATATCCCGATCATCAGGCAGCAATGAAGCACGATAATGAGTAAGATAGCTGATGTCGTTGTAATGCCGGACAGGAAAAACAAAACAGCGACAACGATCGCAAGCCCCGGGATGACGAGCCATTTGGGACCGAATTTATCGAACAGGGAGCCCATAATGGGAGACAAAAGACCATTGATAATCCCACCTGGCAGAAGCACCAAACCTGCTGTCAAAGCGGACAGGGCCAGCCCTTTTTGCAAAAAGAGCGGAAGAATTAACATCGTAGAAAGGATGGTCATCATACACAGGAAGATCATCACGACACCAATGACAAACATCGGATATTTAAAAACACGCAAATTCAGCATTGGCTGCTTCATTTTTAACTGGCGCATAGAAAACAGAATCAACGCGATCAACCCGATGATCGCAGGAAGCAAAACAACCGGGCTGGCCCAGCCTTCGCCGCCTTCTCCGGATTTACTGAAACCGAACACGACACCGCCGAAGCCGATGGAAGACAATAGGATAGACAAAATGTCAATTTTCGGCTTGGTAATTTTCGAAACATTTTGCATAAAGAAAATACCGAAGATTAACGAGAATACCAGGAACGGAAGGGAGATCCAGAAAATCCAGTGCCAGGACAGATTTTGCAGCACCAATCCTGCAATCGTAGGCCCAACCGCAGGTGCAAACATAATCACCAATCCGATGATCCCCATCGCCGCGCCTCTCTTTTCAGCCGGGAAAATGATCAGGATGGTATTAAACATCAACGGCAATAACAGCGCCGTACCAACGGCCTGAAGAATGCGTGCGATCAGTAGCACTGAAAATGTAGGTGCGAGCGCAGCAACAAGACAACCTGCAATAGAAAATAGTAACGATGCAACAAACAGCTGTCTTGTCGTGAAGGTTTGCAGCAGCAATCCAGATACAGGTACCAAAATACCAAGTGTCAGCAGAAAAGCTGTAGTCAGCCATTGGGCTGTTGTTGTCGTAATGTGCAAAATCTGCATTAAATCATTCAGCGCAATGTTCAGCGCCGTCTCACTAAACATTCCGATAAAACCACTAAGCAGCAGGGCAATCATAATAGGCAGCACCTTGAACGTTGTGGGTTCAGAAGGAGTGCTTGTTTGACTCATTGTACTCATGTTGTTTTTGTTCCTCCAATATATTGATGGGTATTGAATTATAACGATCGGTCTATATATAATAAACATGCTATTATTTTTTTGTCAAAATAAAATTTAAATATCATACAACGAAGGATGCTGTATATGGCTGCTAAACCCGAATCATATGAGAATATCGTACAAACCGCGTCGAGGCTCTTTTTTCATCAAGGGTATCACGCTACTGGGCTTAATCAGATTCTTGCAGAAAGTGGATCACCTAAGGGTTCTCTCTATTATTATTTTCCACGTGGCAAGGAAGAGCTGGCGTTAGAGTGTATTAGAAGAGGGAACGAGTTTATTAAGCAAAAACTGAAAGAGACTCTGGCAGAGAACGATGACCCCGTGAGGGCCATTCAGGAATTTATTCGCAATACAGCTGAGGAGGCAGATCGCTTCAGCTTTAACGGATTTATGCCGATTGGCTTTTGGACTGCTGCAGAAACTTCCTGCATTAGTGAATCTCTCCGCCATGCCTGTGTGAATACGTTTACAGATTGGCAGCATCTCTATATGGAGCGTCTTCAAGCGGCTGGATGGATGGAGGAAAAAGCGCGCAGTCTGGCAGTGCTCATTATATCCATGTTGGAAGGAGCTTTAATACTGGCTGTTACTCAACAGAGCAGTGCACCCATTTATAATGTGGTGGATTATATTCCACAGCTGATTAAATAATCTGAGCCTTCAAAACACTCCGAATAAGCTAGAACAGCCGCTTTGAGAGCCGAATTTCTTGTCTTGAGAAATCGGCTCCTTTTTATGTATCCGTGGATAAATTTTTACTCGGATTACCAGCACCAAATGATGAAAAGTATGGTAAAATAGAATGAATTTGATTTGTACGCAAGGAAGGGTGAACACAAGTGGCAAAGGCGAAGGTGGCCAAACGGCCTACTCGGGATGAATTTGTGCTGGAGGAAATCGGGAATCAGCTTGTAGAGGCACAACAAGAGCAATCAGAAGTCGTATTGACCGTTTGGGGGCGTGAAGAAGCAGTTCGCGGACAGATTGTCAAAATGGACCCAAGAACAGGGAGAGTTCATGTAGAGAATAATGGTGAGACGGATAAAGTTCCTTTTATGGACATCATGAGTGTCAATTACCCAAGAGACTAGTTAAGCTTACATAGTTAAGTAGAAGGAAAACCTAGATAATTAGTATTTTCACAATCTCTATACAAAAAACAACCGAGTGGTTTGAAGCCATCGGTTGTTTTTGTATAGAGGGCACATGAGAGATGAAGAGGAAGAAACCCCGTACATGCTTATGTAGCCTTTATTGGAGTAGTGCTATTGCCCCGTGCTTCAGCTTTTTTTAATACTTTACGATCAAAAATGAACGGCCCGAACGGCAGCAGCGAGGCAATCAAAGCCATGAGCCCTTGCAGTATTGTTATTTTCCGTAAAATCAGCATGACTACAATCGCAGCCACATAAGCCACGAACAGTACCCCATGAATCATCCCCACCCAGCTTACCATTTGCGGCATTCCGACTGCGTATTTAAGCGGCATGGCAATACATACGAGCAGTAAATATGAAATCGCTTCAATATTACCGATGAGACCAAAGGTCTTAAATGCATTTTTAAACATCATAAACCTCCTTTATTTTATTAGTTAAAATTTAATATAACCTACAAATTGATGCGGCAAGACGATAAAAAGTTACGAAATATCGAATATTTACAGCATCCCCAAGCGGATGTCTGAGTTCTCACTTATCATCAAAGAATGTGAAGCCCTAAACATTTTCTATGATAATTCCGATAACAGTTAAATGAACATGTAACCATTATGGTATACATTTTAAAAGCTAGGCTGCAGCAGGAGGATTTGTAGGCTTATTTATAATTATGAAGATTAAAATTTCTATACTGTTATCAAGGAGAGCATTGACCATGAATAAGAAGCATTTGCGCCAATGGATGGCTCCGTTCGCAACAGCTACACTGATTTTAAATACGGGATATGGAATTTGGGGAGGAACAGATGCGTTGGCGAGCCAAGCCGCTGCTCTGAGTGTTGCACCAGCAGAGGTAAGCAATCTGAATGCGGCTGCGTTAGATACAACAAGGGTGAATTTGTTTTGGGCTAATCCGTCGGACATTAATTTTGACCATGTAAAGTTGATCGGTGTCAGCAACGATGTGTATGTAGATAATATTAGAAGTAACTCTTATACTTTGAGCGGCTTACAGCCGGATACGACATATACCTTCCGAGTGAAGACGGTGAATAAGAGTGGAGATGAATCTCAAGGTACTACAATACAGGCCAAGACTGCTTCTACAAGCGCTCCTGTAGATAAGACACCCCCGGGAGAGGTAAGCGGATTGACAGTGGCGAATTTAGGGTATAACGCTTTTACCGTAAATTACATAATGCCCAAGGACGCTGACATGAGCCAAGCCATTATCTATTTAAATGGCAATGAAGTGCAGCGTACTACAGGGACGTCCTATACGTTCAGTGGATTAATTGCTTCCACAAACTATACAGTGATGATCAGGACTATAGACAAATCCGGTAACATATCCGGAGGAATCAGTATTCCGGTTACGACCTCAGCGCTCACCGTCGATACAGTGCCGGAAGTGACAGGAGCTACAGTAACATCGGTTAATAACTATAGCGTTACTGTTTCCTGGACGAGGCCTAGCGGAATTAGTACGGTAAGCTTATATCGGGATGGAACGCTGATAACAGACTCTACAGGAACATCCTATACATTCAACAATCTTTCGGCAAGCCAGACATACACGTTTATGATCAGGTCCAAGCGAAGCACAGGTGCATTGTCCTCCGGTGTGAGGCTGACTGCCACAACGAACAGCACGTCCTCCAATTCGTCAGAAGTATCCAATCTTGAAGTAGATAGCAAGAGCGATACCTGGATTAAAATCACCTACGATATGCCGAGTTCGGCTGAAAAAGTGAAAATATATGTTGATGGTGATTACAAGGGGACTACCTCCTCTGAATCCTACAAAATTACGGATTTGCGTGAAGGACGCTGGTATGAGATTAAGGTTACAACCGTTAATAGCAATGGAAGAGAATCTAGCGGTGTAAAGATTTCGGAACGTGCAGATAGCTACTCTTCGTCGTCGTCCAGCTCATCGAATTATGAGAAAGCAAGGGATTTGATGCGGATTGCGGAAAATAGTTTGAATGCCTCCGACTGGCGTTCTGCCAGAGATGCAATCAGTGATTTGCCGAGCGGGTCACGTAAAAGCGATCTGCTGGATCGGCTGGAAGCTATTCGCAATAGAGCGATTGGTACCAGCAGTTCATCGTCCGGGACGAGCCCAACTACAACGACTTCCGGTACAACGAACTCATACACGAACAATGCGTTTGCATATTCAAGCTCATTTATCCTGACACCAGGAGCTAGATCAGCTTATGTCGATGGTCGTGCTACAACGATAGCTCAGGCTCCGCGAATCATAAATGGGGTAACGATGGTTCCGCTGCGCTTTATTGGTGAACATGTGGGCTATCAGGTAAGCTATGATAAAGCAACTAAAAAGATCATTCTGAACCGTCCTGATGACGGCAATCAGGTGGTGCTTCAAGTCAAGAATACGACCCTTGCGGTGTACGAATTAAACAACTCCCGGAATTACTCGACGAACATCACAGCTCCGGTTATTATTAACGGCTACACGCTGGTTCCACTACGAGTTATTAGCGAGCTTTCGGGTTATCAAGTGAACTATAACACTGCATCCAAACAAATTACGATTACAAAATAAATGTATCTGTAAAAAAGAGTTCCATAGTGAAAACTATGGAACTCTCGACACTTTATTTTTTATTTGGGGAGACTCAACTTTTAAAACAAAAATCGATTTAAAACGATCTGAGGACCCATTTTTATTTGATCAAAATGGCCATTTTAAACCTCATTAAAAAAACAGGGGGTTTCTCGACAGCCTGAGAGTTCCATAGTGAAAACTATGGAACTCTTTTTATAAGTTTATTTAAACAATACACTGCCTATAGGACAGTTTTTTTGCAAACCCAACAATTAGTTACTCTGTTGGTCGATATAATCAATAAATCGCTTGGCTGCTGGAGATACATAGCGGTCTTTTCTCCATTTTAATCCTACTTCCCATTCCCAGCCCTCCTCCTGAATCGGAACCCATACAAGTCCATCGAGCATTAAGCCAAAGGTTTTGGGAAGTACAGATACCCCAAGCCCGGCTTTAATAAACCCCGCCACAGTGGGTAAATCTTCTGCATCAAAAGTGGAATCCAGCATAAAACCTGTATTTTCGAACCGGGAGGTTATGGTGGCTTTTAATCCGCAATTTTTCTTGAGACCAACGAAGGGTTCACCGGATAAATCAAACAAACTTAAAGAGGATCGGTTGGCAAAAGGATGCTGGTCAGAAACAACAATATACAAAGGCGTTTTTCGAATGACAATCCATTCATGATCATCCACAGTGGACTCTCTTGAAGTAATCATTAAATCGGAATGGCCTTTATCGAAGTGCTCGTTGATATCGCCCAGATTACCTTGTGTCAAATCAAAGCGTACACTTGGATTTGTGATCTGATAATCCCTGATTAACGCTGGAACCAGATCAATACCCAAAATGTTCAAATAAGAAATATGAATGACACCTTTATCAGGATTAGACCATTCGTTAATCTCCTGTTTTCCCTTTTCAAGATTTTTAAGCGCTTCTTCAACCCACTTGCTAAATATTCTCCCGTATCGGTTAAGCTCTACATTCCGGCCATTCCGCTCGAATAGAGGAATTCCGAGTTCATTCTCCAGCTTGGAAATCGCATGGCTTAATGCGGGTTGGGTTATGTTGAGCGCCTTGGATGCACTAGTCATATGCTGAAGACGCGCAACCGTTAAAAAATACTGCAATTGTGTAAGCTCCACTAGGAACACCTCTTAAACTATGAATAATAATAATAGATTTTATTAAAACTATAAATTAGACAATCAATTCACGTCAAGATTACAATAAGCTTGAGTTTGAGAGCCTTAACAAATAACAAAAGGAGATGTAATCCAATATGACGGCTTATGTAATTTTTATACGAGAGAAGACCAATGATCCGGAAGAACTCAAGATGTATTCCTCTAAAGCTCCAGCAGGGTTGGAAGGCCACCCTGTTACGCCACTTGCTGTGTATGGCAAGAATGAAGTCATCGAGGGTCCTGAAGCAGAAGGGGCTGCATTGCTGGAGTTTCCCAGTTTTGAAGCAGCAAAAGTTTGGTATTATAGTCCCGCCTATCAGGATGCCGTGCAGCACCGATTGAAGGGCGGAACCTACCGTGGAATGATTATTGAAGGAATTTCGTAAAAGGAGGAAATCAAATTTAATGGCTATTACTTATGCAAACCCAATGACTGAATTCGAAGATAAGAAAGTGCTTGTAACAGGCGGTACGAAAGGGATGGGAGAGAAGATTGCTCAAAGATTCGCGGCGGCTGGAGCAACCGTCCTGACGACTGCACGTTCTATTCCGGCTGAACTTGCTGATCCTAACCTGTTTGTTCAAGCAGACATTTCAACCCCTGAAGGTGTAGAAAAGGTTATTGAGGCAGTGAAAGAGCGTTTTGGAACCATTGACATTTTGGTAAATAACGTTGGGGGCTCTAATACGCCTCCAGGTGGTGCACTGGAAGTAACGGATGAGAACTGGATTGAAACCTTGAATTGGAATTTACTGGCTGCTGTGCGTTTGGATCGTGGATTGCTTCCAATGATGCTGGACAAGGGCAAAGGTGTAATCATTCATATTTCATCTATTCAAAGAAAATTGCCGTTGTACGAGTCTACTGTACCATATGCTGCTGCCAAAGCCGCTTTGACTAACTATAGCAAAAGCTTGTCCAAGGAGTTTTCTCCCAAAGGCATCCGTATTAATACCGTATCACCAGGGTTCATTCAAACCACTGCTGCTGACGCGATGATGGTGAATATTGCTAAGGTAACAGGCAGTGTGGAGAGTGCGCTTCAATCCGTAATGGATGCTTTGGGCGGCATACCTTTAGGCCGCCCTGGTTATCCGGAAGAAGTTGGCGAATTGGTGGCATTCTTGGCTTCAGATCGTGCGGGTTCCATTACAGGCGCCGACTATGTCATCGACGGTGGAACGGTTCCTACTGTCTAAGGCTATAATCATAGCCGATTATATCTGTAGCAGGGGATTAGCTTGGGTAATGGACAATCATGTCGATAATGGACTAATCGGAATTTCTATGCTTACCTGCCCGCCTCCTGTATCGGTGGAGTTAGCGATGTGCAGCGTTCCGCCATGCAGGTTGACGATAGATTTCGTAATGTACAGCCCCATTCCGTAATGCCCATTTAATCTTCTGGACGAGTCGCCCATATAAAATTGCTCAGCCGCCTGTTTGAGGGCTTCCCGGGAGAAGCCGGGACCCTCATCTATGACGGTGAACCGGATGCGGTCCAGGGTCGTTTCCACGGTCATCCGAATCTCGCTATGCTCCGCCGCTTGGTCTACCGCGTTGGAGGCAACATTCATGATGGCTCGTTCCAGTAGAACGGAGTCCGCATACAGCGTGTCAGGAAGGTTGTATACTCCGAACACTACGGATATTTTTTTGGCGGAAGCCAAGGCTAGTACCAGATCTTTTATTTTAGCCAAATAGAAGTCAGTATCAATTGTTTCCGCCCGCAGGGTGGCTGCTGTTTCCGCCTTTGTCATTTCAATGAGGGTCTTGATATACTGCTCCATCTGTTTGGTGCTCTCCGCTATATAATCGGTATACTCCTTTTGCTCCTCGGACTGCTCTGTTTCGGATAGCAGGTCTACATTCCCGCGAACGATGGTGAGCGGTGTTTTGACATCGTGTGCCAAGGCGGCAATTTGCTCTCGTCGGCTTTTTTCGAGATTCCACTGCTTCTGCAGTGAAGTCTTTAATGTTTCTTTCATTTTATCCATGGAATGGAGCACCTGATCGATTTCCATAACGCCACTGAGCTTAATCGAGAAATCCAGGTCCTGTGCTTGAATTTGCTGGGTGGCCTGTTGTAGTCCACTCATTTTGTGCGCCAGCTTTCGTCCGAAGGAGGAAGCCAGCAACGCAGCCCCCACCAAGAAGGCGATACAGAATACGACAAAAAAGGACAATTCCGAGTTCGGCATATACTGGCGCAGAATAGGGAGCTCAAACTGTGCCGCGATAGAGTAGCGCATCACAGTAACCTCATCATTATGCCGGACTTTTATCCAGGAGCAAATCTCCCTTAGGAACGGCAAGTCCATTGGGCAGCACTTTAATTACGGCGCACATCAATCGGGCTGGAATTGCATAAGGTACCGCCCACCACACGGTAGAAGTAGCAAACAGAATGGAGCAGGCTACGTTGCCCATCATGTTGATAATCAGGGTAGCAAACATCCCCATTCAGTAAGCCCGGACGAAACGATTATTGATCTAAAAATAGTCGTCGAATACGGATGCTCCATTCATGAAGTGGTCAGAGAGTTACAGCAAAATGTCATGGAGGATATGATTAATATGGCAGGGTTATTCACGATTGTGGTGAACGTCAAGGTGGAGGGAGTTGCTATTCAAAATAGTAGATAAAATGAAAGCCGAGCTGTTATTTTAGCCCGGCTTTTTAGATTTTTAAAATTGCTATGCCATTTTAGGAAGCAGATGAAGGAGAGGAGCTTGGTAAAACCCCGCTTCGCAGGAATAGGACCAGTGACATACTGAAACAAAGCACAGTAAAAAGACTGACGGAAATAAAACCACCCGTGTGAGCATACAGAATCCCCGCAGTGAAAGAGCCAACGGTCGTTCCGAAATACATCGAGGAGTTGGCGAGTGAAGAGATGGTTCCACGTGCTGTGGCAGACAGAGTTTGAAGCAAACTCATCATAAGCGGAAAAATCATTCCAAGGATGAAGAAGATCAGAAAATATGTAATTTCAACATAGGTTACACTAGGCAAGTATGGAAGCAGTAAATAAAGCAGGACGATGAAGATTACACCATACATAAAAGAGTGTCTAGGCCCCACTTTGTTAACCAGGCTGCTGCCGAAAAAACTGCTAATCGTATTTCCCAAACCCAGGAATAGAATCACGGTACCAATACTTGCAGTATTTAAGTTAAATTTGTCAGAAAGCCAGATGCCAATAAAAGAGAATGCAGCAAAATTTCCAAGTTGAAAGAGGAAATAGGCGAGAAAAGCAACCTTGGATGTCGAACTGTGCAGTAAAGAACGATATCTGCTCCCAATCGCGGCTGCTTTATGCTGTTGTTGAGCAGCAGGCATAGAAGGTAACAGAACAAAAGTAAGTAAAACGAGCAGGAAGGTGCAGCTGCCAATTATGATAAATGGTGTTTGCCATTTGACGGTAGCAAGATAGCTGCCGATGGGCACGCCCAGCATTTGGGAAATGGCCAATCCTGCGGTGACCACTCCCATGGCTTTTAAAATTTTATGCGGTTGAACCAGCTGCGGAATGGCAGCCCAGACTTGAGGCGAGGCAAAAGCGGCACTAATCCCAGCCAGAAAGCGAAAAGCAAACATGGTCCAAAAGTCAGCAGCAAAACCGCATAGCAGTGTGAACACACCGAAACCAAGCAAGCCCAATAGCAGCACTTTTTTTCGATTCCATCCATCTGACAGAGGCCCTGCAATCAAGGCAAACACGGCATAACCCAAAGCATAAGCCGCAACGATCCAACCCGACTGTTCGACAGAAATACCGAAAGTCTCGCGGAGGATCGGTAAAAGCGGAGATACAATAAACGTATCAGTTCCGATGAAAAACATAATAAAGAAAAACAAGGTGATAATTTTGTTCAAAGCGGATACCTCCATAATTTCGTTTATTCGAATATTTTCGAACATTAGAAATATAGCACCACTTATGCTATAATGCAACTATAATTCTTGTACGGGCAGGTGAAGGATTTTGAGAACGATGTATCATCCCAATGTTAATGAAATAAACCTATCCACCGTTTTATATGCGCTTAGTGACCAGATCCGGCTTAACATCATCAAAATTTTGGACAAAAACGGGGAGCAATCATGCAGCTCGTTAGATATTTCAGCTCCAAAGTCAACCTTGTCCCATCATTTCAAGGTTCTCCGGGAATCAGGAGTCATTCATACGAGATTGGTGGGAACCCAGCGATTCATTTCTATCCGATACGACGATTTGAATTCACGCTTTCCCGGTTTGCTGTCGGCTGTATTGCTGGGTATGGAGCAATAAAAAGCAGTCTGTCGATGGACAGCCTGCTTTTCCTTTAACGGACAAAATAACGAAGCTATAGAAGAAAACAAACGTTATTATTATATTTATTCGTTCTTTTATTTAAGCTCGTCTTCGGCGGGAGGGATTCAACCATTCAGGTTTCCAGATTTGTTCATTCTCATCTATTCTTATACCGGGAGATACTATTGTATCGATGGCATCCAGCAAATCTGGGCTAAGGCGCAAGGCCATTCCATCCAAAAACTGACTTAACTGCTCTGGTGTACGTGGACCCAGTATTGTTGGAGTGACGGCTGGATGGTTTTGAACAAACGCTACCGCCATATGTGCTAGCGTGATCCCAGCCTGATTTGCAGCTTCCTGCAATTGTCGGATGGTATCAAATTTTAATTTGTTTTGCGGTAATTCTGGATCAAGGGCAAGGCCAACAGAGCCTTTTAGACGCGCGGCCCTTGAATGACTGTCTGGAGCCTGTCCGGCTCTGTATTTACCCGTTAACAATCCTCCAGCCAGCGTGCCATAGGTCAATAATGCAAGATTATAACGCTGTGCCAATTCGGTGATATCCAATTCAATGCTCCGATTGATAATGGAATATAGTGACTGTTCGCTGATAAACCTCTGAAAATGATGACGGTCACTGACCGCCTGCGCCTCCATCAGCTGCCACGCTTGGTGATTAGAAGTTCCGATGTAACGAATCTTGCCTTCTTGGACCAGATCGGTCAGCACGCTCAGTGTTTCTTCGAATGAAGTCTCTGGCACAGGTTGGTGCAACTGGTAGAGATCAATATAGTCAGTTTGCAGCCGCTTAAGGCTCCCCTCTACAGCTTGCCGGACCCAGCGACGAGATGCCCCGCTTTGATTCAGCTTGTTACTAGATTCAGCTCCAAATTTGGTTGCTAGAATAACGTCATCACGTCTGTTTTTAATCGCCTGACCAATGATTCGTTCAGATTCTCCATCTGCATACCGATTAGAGGTATCTATTAAATTAATTCCCGCATCTAAAGCTTGGTGTATGATCTGTATACTGTCCTCTTTAGGGAATAATATATAATGGATTAAGTTGGGAAGTAATATTGTTCGGAAACGGGCAGATAACGGAATTATCCGCCTAATGATTAAACAAGGCAGGCCGATTATCCGGTCTGCCTTGTTTACATTTTTATATCGTCACTTTATGCTACTGGCTGCATCCGTTATCTGCGTGGGATAGCCTTAAGACGGAAGGTAGAGCTGGCAAAATCTCCCGTCAGATCCGAGACAACAAGTCCAATTTTCATTAGGCGGTCACCTCCAAAGATTTCGCCGCCGAACGCTGCTCGGAAGGGGGAACCGCCGTCTTCCATCAAGGTATTACCCCCATGATCTGTAGTGTTGCCCGTCGCTCCGCTTTCGATTGTATACTTTTTCTTCGAATCAAGTCCTTTTAGAGTTAATCGCCGGATTGGTCCGTTCGGCTCAGCCAGCACGCGGAAATAAGCGACAAATGCTTCAGATTGGTCCTCGCTAACAAACATCCATGCCGTATCGCCTCGGCTTTCAAAAGGGCTAAGAAGCCGATACATGTCCCCCTGCTGTACTAGGGAGCGAATTTCCTTGTACTGGGCGATTTGTTTGGCAGCGAGCTCCTTTTCCTCCTTTGTAAATACAGTAAGGTCAAGCTCGTAGCCAAAGTTGCCGCTCATTGCCACGTCGCCGCGTATGGCCAAGGAGGTGAGGCGTTCCACCTGGTGGTTCGGCACGCTCGATACGTGTGCCCCCATGGTGCTGGCCGGATATACGATGCTTGTTCCGTACTGGATAGCCAATCTTTCAATCGCATCGGTATCGTCGCTAGTCCATGTTTGCGGCATATAGTAGAGCATTCCGGGATCGAATCGACCGCCTCCTCCGGAACAGCTTTCGAACAAGATGTCCGGGAACCGGGAGGTGAGGCGTTCCAGCAGATCGTAAAGTCCAAGCATATAACGATGCGCGGTTTCCTTTTGCCGTTCGCTTGAAGCTGTAGCCGATGCAATCTCCGTCATATTACGGTTCATGTCCCACTTGACATAAGTAATCGGAGCGATCGAAAAAACAGAGCTAAGTGTATCGTATAAATAGTCGCATACTTCCTTGCGCGAAAGATCGAGCACCAGCTGAGATCTACCTTCAGTCCGCCGCCGACCCTCGGCATGCAGACACCAATCGGGATGCTTGCGGTACAATTCACTATCAGGAGACACCATCTCCGGCTCTACCCATAGCCCGAACTGTAATCCTTGTTCATTAACTCGTTTGGCCAGGTCGGCAAGACCCCCGGGCAGCTTGCGGCGGTCTTCAAACCAGTCTCCAAGTGAATTATCGTCGTTGTCGCGTTTGCCAAACCAACCGTCATCAAGAACAAACAGTTCAATTCCAAGGGGTCCTGCTTCCTTGGCAATCGCCTCGATTTTATCGGCATCGAAGTCGAAATATGTGGCTTCCCAATTGTTCACGAGAATCGGACGTTCTTTGTCACGGTAAGCCCCCCGGCACAGACGTGTGCGGTAGAGTCGATGATAGGTACGCGACATGCCCCCAAGACCTTCTTCTGAAAAGACCAGTACGGCTTCGGGGGTCTGGAATGACTGATCTGGTTCAAGTCGCCAAGAGAAATCAAAGGGATTGATTCCAATACTTACACGGGTCTGGTTGAACTGCTCTACTTCTGCCTGTGCGACAAAGTTGCTGCTATAGACCAGACTGAAGCCGTATACATTTCCACGATCTTCAGTTGCATCAGGACGAAGCAGTGCCAGAAAGGGATTCATCTGGTGACTACTGGAGCCCCGGCGACTTTCCAACCGAATGGCCCCGGGTCCGAGGTCGCGACGCTGGATATGTCTTTCCCGCACCCAAGCTCCGGACAGGTAGAGAGCTTGGTAGTTAGAATCGGCGAAATCGACAGAGGCGCTCATGGCTTGCTCAATATTTATGATAGCGCTTCCTTTATGCTCAAAAAGAGTAGACCGGGCAATAGCGCTGTGATTGGCAAATACAGTATAGAGCAGTGTGGTCTTAAGGCCCGAGTATTGGTCTTCAAGGATCAGAAAGAGAGTTGTCGCTTCATCATCTGATTCGGTATAGACGGCAGGAAGTCCCTCTAGCTTTGGTTTACCCTGTACAATGCGGTAGCCACTATATTTTAGCTCCGTAATCCGAGTTCCGTCCGCAAGTGCAGCCTGGTAAGCAGGCTGACGAAAATCACTTGTTCCATACTGAGGATATTCCTGGGGAAGCGTGTCCAAAGAAATCGTGCGGTTGGAAGGAACAGGATTGGGAGAGAAGGAGCAGCGCTCTCTAAGTTCCAGTACACTTGCCAGATTTTTGTCATGATGAAGCTGAGCTCCCCAATAGACATGTGCGGGATATCCTTCTACAAGTTGGATAATATAACTGCAATCCTTGGACTGCAGGTGAAACAAGCCAAGCGTCTCGTCTACATGAATATTCATGGTATTCACTCCTTGAGGATTAATAATATCAATTTGTTTTAACGTAAGGATATTTATCAAAGAGGTTAAGACTTTCAGGTGCCTATTTAGCTGTTTCTGCACGAGCTCTCCCGTATGACAAGCTTAGTGCCAATCACGCTGTGCGCAGGAGGTTCACGTCCCTCAAACCGCTCAGAGAGCAGTTGAACGGCAGCCTTTCCCATTTGTTCGGGATAGGCGCGTACAGTGGTTAGCGGAGGCTGGACGAAGGCCGCCATCTCAATGTCGTCGAAACCGACGATAGCCATATCCTCTGGTACCTTGACTCCATGTCCATGAAGGGCGCGAAGAGCACCGATGGCAAGCGGGTCGCTTGCAGCGAAGCAGGCTGTTGGTCTTTGCTCTTCGGCAAGGAGATCGGTCATCATCAGATATCCATCCGCGGTACTCCAGGCGCCTACACGGACGAATTGAGGATTGTACAACCCCTGGTCCCGCATGAACCGTTCAAAATAATGCGCCCGTCGCTCTCCGTCGCTCTTGCCGCCGATAAACCCGATTTGTCGGTGGCCCAGCTCGATCAGATGTCCGAGCGCCTGATCAACAGCTTGCCGGAAATGGAGGCGTACGGAATCGTACTCCAACTGTTCATCGTACTGATCGACAAGGACAATGGTGTTCTTGTCGGGATGCAGCTTGATCACCTCATCAGGATCAACTCCACCCACAACAATCAGACCGTCCGTCTTCTGCAAGGTTGCGATAGAAGAGCGGCCTCGCAAGGTCTGTCCCAACGTCAGGCCGAGCTCTTCACAGCGCAGCTCGATTCCACGGCGAATCGAGGCGTAATACGGATCGTCCCGTTCCTCTTCAATGGAACACCACAGTAGAAGAGAGACTGTTTTCCCGGCCCGTTCCGTATTTTGCTTTAATTGCCTCAGCCGGGAAGGCTTATATCCGAGCTGCTCTGCAATCGAAAAAATTCTGTTCTTGGTGTTTGGGCTCACGGACAGTGACAGATCGTTATTTAAAACCCGTGAAACGGTTGCGGCAGACACACCCGCTTCACGGGCAATGTCTTTAATGGTTGCCAAAGAGTTCACACCTTTTTAGTTAATAATTTTACTAAAATTCGACTTTATCCTAACATATCCCTAGTATACTTTCAAGATGGTGGTTGAATCTTTAGGATTAATTTTGATCTATTACTGTGCTGATAAGTTGTGTTAACATGATGAATATTCTGTCACTGGCTCGTAAGTGGTTTGGTCGTCTTCGCTAGATTAGGGGGGCAATGGGGGCCGTTATGACTATCGCTTCTCTGCCGATGGTACTCGTCTATCTATTCTTGAGTGAACAAGTAGAGCGTGCAATGACGGTAGGTTCCGCCGTAAAAAGATAAGGATTTGTGCGCAGTCTGCCTGGGCCTTGACCCCGACATCTAATAATAAGGAACTGAACGGAAAACATTCGTCCAGTCCCTTATTATCTTCACTTTATCAGATCAAACCGCTTAGGAGGCGACCTTCATCCGATTCACGTATTCTTTGAACGTCAGATTATTTCTGAAATATTTATTCAGCAACTTGTTGCCCTACATAACGCAGATGCCATAATGAATCTTGGCTGGTCTATATGACATTACTTGTATTCCAGCCGCTGTAAAGTTGGCGATACAAAGTTTTCGCGGTAAACTGATTGTAATTGAACTGTTTGGAAGGAGAGCGTCTGATGTCCAAAGCAGACCATATGTTATCCATTCTCTGGATGCTAAAGCAGCGTAAACGCACCGCAGGGGAATTAGCTGAAGTTCTGGAGATCAGCGTTCGTTCGGTATACCGCTATATAGATGCGCTGTGCGTCAGTGGAGTTCCAGTTATTGCGGATTCCGGACCCGGTGGTGGCTACTGCCTGCCTGATCATTTCGTAGAAGCACCGCTGTTCTTCGACGCCGAAGAGCAGAAGGCGCTTGTCCAAGCAGCCGCCTTCGTCCGTGGGACGGGATATCCGTATGTCCAAGCGCTTGACCGAGCGCTGGATAAGCTGAAGCGTTACAGCAACGACCAACAAATGGAACGGATGGAGAGTCATAAGCGCGGGATTGAAACGCTTTATACATCTAATGCGGCAATAACGGAAATTCTGCAAGAGCTTGAATCAGGCATTGCGAACGGAGACACTCTGGAAATGGAGTACCGCAAGGGAAATGAAAAAACGGTCTCCTCACGTTTCATTGACCCTTATGGGCTTGTACTTTGGAAGGGGCAGTGGTACTGCATCGGGTATTGCCACTATCGGCAGGAGATCCGTAGCTTCCGTGTCGACAGAATTACCAGACTCCGTTGTAGCGGCGCAAGTTTCATACGTCCTGACGATTTCTCTGCACGCGATTTTCTCCTGCAGAGTTTGGTTCCTGCCCGTGAACAAGAGCGGGCGCTGATTGCCGTGGTGATTGAGTCATCCGAGGTGATATTAAATGATCTTTGCGGTCACTGGCTATTCGGCCATACCTTAGAGCAACGGCAGGAGGGATGGGCCCGGTTTCTACTGGACGAAAGCTCGTTATTCACCTACGTTCCGTATTTCCTCTTGCCTTATGGAAAATCGCTGCATATTCGGGAGCCAGCAGCATTGAAGCAGCGGTTGGTGGTGGTTGCTTCGGAAATGGCTCGCCATTACGAAAATTAATTCTATTTTCTCGGGAACACTGACTGTAGCTGTCAGTGTTCTTTTTGTATAGTGTAAGCGAGTCTTAAGTATAAATGTAAGTAAGTACAAGCAAACAATTATGATTAGGGAGGAATATAGCATGAAAGAACTGAAATATGAGTTCTACATTGGAGGGACACCAGAACAAGTATGGGCCTGCCTGGTCTCTCCAGAGTACGTGCAGCAAATCTATTACGGAAGCATAATCCGTTCCAGCTTCAAGGAGGGGGAACTGCTGGAGTATGTCGGACCGGGCCCTGAAGGTGAAGAAATCGTACATGTGTACGGGACGCTGCTGGAGTATACTCCATTAAAACATCTGTGTTTTACGCATAAGGTTGGTCCAGCTTACCTGAAAGAAGGACAAGAGAACTATGAATCCCGGATTTCCTGGCGTCTAGAGCCAGTGGGTGGATGCACGAAGCTGTCTCTTATCCATGATCAGTGGCATCCTGACGATCCTTCCTATGAACCCAGCGATAGTGCCTGGTGGCATGTTCTAAGTAACACAAAAACGTTAATAGAGACTGGCCACACGCTTGATTTCGGAAGCAACAAATAACAAAGGCTGCACGGAATACAGGAATAGAAGCAGTCGATATTGATTGAACATTCGCTGGAATAACAGCGTATAGGTTTCAATTGTCGATAAATACAATAGATTTATTATTAAAGCCAGAATGTGCTGAAGCACATCCTGGCTTTAATGCTGTATGAAAAATAACAGTTAAACATAAACATTATAAAAATCATTTTTTACTGATCGTTCTCAATATGTTATATTGATAACACAAGAAAGGGAATTTCAATGGCAAGAAGGTGGGAACAGGGTTACGAAAGGACATTTTTTATATTTTTATTAGAATGATCGTTCTTTAATGTTGGTCGAGGCATATAAACAAGGAGTAACATGTTAATGTCTAACAAGATTGCACTTGTAACAGGAGCGAATAAAGGGATCGGTTTCGAGGTCGCCAGACAATTAGGTCGTCAAGGAATTACGGTATTAGTTGGTGCACGCACAAAAACGAAGGCAGATGAGGCGGCAAGCAAACTGCAGGTTGAAGGTGTTCGAGCTATTGGTGTGCAGCTCGAAGTTACGAATACCGAGCACGTTTCGAATTTGGTTCGCTTCATTGAGAAAGAGTATGGTCGTTTGGATATACTGGTGAACAATGCAGGAAGAATCGTCAATCAAAGCAGTGCTTTAGGGTCGATCCAGTTAAATCTATCCAACGAACATGTGCAGGCGGTGGCTACCCCGGCATATTCGACATCCAAAGCAGCGCTAAATCTGCTGACGGCCTATTGGTCGCAAAAATGGAAAGATACCAACTTGAAAATCAATTCTGCGCATCCAGCATTGGTAAGAACGCAAATAGGCGGGGTAAACGCGGAGCTGTCCGAAGCAGATGGAGCAATAACGGCAGTTCGTTTAGCGACTTTGCCCGATGACGGTCCGACCGGCGAATTCTATTATATGGACACACAATGTCCGTGGTAGCATCTAACTTATCCTGACTCGGGACACTGGTTCTTATTCAAGCACTCAGACTTATTTCTTGAGCATATATCATTATTCCTAAGATCAAACTTCAATTGAACCAGCTAAATGTTACATTGATCAGAAATCATTTTTCCACAACGTGTGCTTCCCCCCAAGTAGTTGCGGTGTTGTACAGAGGAGGAAGATTCTTTCACTCTGTCCTCGAATAGGAATTTGTTATTTTCCATGGAGTCCGCTTGCTAGATGATCATAAACGATGAGGAACTATAAGGAGTTGGACGGTATGAAAAATACTTCAATCTTAGCTAAGCCATTAATACTTAAAAATGAAGTGAGCATAAAAAATCGATTTTTTAAAGCGGCGATGAGTGAAACTTTGGCTGAGAAAGATGCTAATCCTACTCAGCTATTAGTTAATCTCTACCAAACGTGGGCAAGAGGAGGAGCAGGACTTGTTTTAACAGGAAACGTTATGATCGACAGACGAGCACTAGGAGAACCAGGAAACGTCGTGGTTGAAGATGAGCGTGATCTGGTTCTGCTCGAAGAATGGGCTAGAGCTGGTACTGAAAATGGAACACACCTTTGGATGCAGCTAAATCACCCTGGAACAATCGCCCAAGATGTTATCCAAAGAACCAGTCGCCCCAAGTTCTTCCCCACTTTCTGGAAATCTAAAAAACTTCTTCAATCCCCCTCGAGCTCTTACAGTCGAAGAGATTGAAGAGCTAATTACACGTTTTGGGAATTTCGAAAGAATTGCAAAAAAAGCAGGGTTTTCCGGTGTGCAAATTCACGCTGCCCATGGATATCTGATCAATCAATTTTTATCTCCAAATCATAATCAACGCAGTGATGAGTGGGGCGGCAGCTTAGAGAATCGAATGAGATTCCTTGTACGGGTGTATCAAGAAATTAGAAAACAGGTCGGTGAACAGTTTCCGATAGGTATAAAATTGAATTCTGCCGATTTTCAACGAGGAGGCTTTACAGAAGAGGAATCCATGAAAGTTGCTCAAAAAATATCCGAATTAGGCGGAGATTTAATTGAGATATCTGGTGGCAGCTATGAAAACCCTAAAATGTTGGTCTCAGAAGTGAGAGAAAGCACGAAGAAACGAGAAGCCTATTTTTTAGAATACGCAGTGAAGGTAAGAAAATTGACTACTACCCCGTTAGTTGTAACTGGTGGATTTAGATCTTTAGACGGAATGACTCATGCCTTAACTGATGGTGGAATCGATATGGTTGGCGTAGGAAAGCCATTTGCTATAGTACCAGACCTTCCCAATAGAGTTTTTCAAGGCAGCTTTACAAACATCACGCTGAAGCCGATAAGAACCGGAAATAGGAGTATTGATAAAAGTGCTGCAATGTTAGAACTTGGGTGGGGATAACAATCTTATTTCAGGACAGGGTTAACATAAAGTTGTTTGATTTTTAATAAAAAACACTTCACCGAGCTTAAAACTTGCCAATATAAGTCGTTTAGCACTAAGATATTTCGTCATGAAGTTACTTCTGCACAATCTGAATAAGGTTGCCGCATTTATCGTCGAAGACAGCTATTGTGAGTTCGCCCATTTTTGTCGGCTCCATAGTAAACTTGACGCCGTTTTCCAATAATCGTTTATACTCTTTATTAATATCTGCAACGCCAAACATTGTTGCTGGGATGCCATCGGCAAATATCTTCTTTTGATACTCTTTGGCGGCAGGATGGTCATTCGGTTCGAGTAAAAGCTCGGTACTGTCTTGCTCATCGGGAGAAACAAGCGTTATCCACCTAAATTCTCCGATGGGAACGTCATGCTTTTTTACAAAGTCCAGCGTTTCTGTATAAAACTCCAATGCCTTGTCTTGATCTTGAACGAATATACTGGTAACAATGATTTTCATAATGTTTTGCCCCCTTTGATATTTTCGACGTTGGTGCTCAGCTAACAATCTGGCTCCTCCAATCAGAAAAGCTCATAATACATTCGTAAAAAGTTATTATTAAAATTATTCTACCCATCCTTTCAGCAAATTTTTAAGTGGTTTGTTGTTAAATATAACCACTCGATTCGTGAAATATGGTGTCATGCCCAGTGTACAACCCCCTTGGCTTTCACATGAATGACAAAAGCCGAGGGAATTGTTTACATAATAAATTAACAGCAGATTAAGATTTGGCGTAATTGGCAAGTAGAATGTCGCCTTCTGCTAGTTACAGAGCGACATTGGGGAGGTACTATAAGAGTTGTCCCATCAACAAGGCAGGACACCCAATCACAACCAAAACTAATGAATATAAAAATAGCTAAAGGAGATCCATATGCATGAAGTCTCATACCTCTGACCGTATTAAAATCCCGCCAGGATTTTGGACAGGGTTACGTCAATTAGGGATTGTCGCCCATGACGTAGCTTGCAAAGCACGACTGCCGCTCACTATTATCACTGAACCAGTAGTCACCACCGCCCAATATTTCGCAATCTGGCAGGCTTATTCCGATCTCATTGGTGACACTGCCCAAGGAATCATCGAGCTTGCGACCGTCTTTGAAACAGCAAAGTACCCACCGACCGTCTTGGCGACTTACCACGCTCGTGACTACCGCGACGCTCTAAACCGAATGGCTCGGTATAAACAACTATGCCCCCCGGAAAGCTTACGTATCTCCGAGGAGGGTGAGCATTGTACAATCGAACTGGAATGGCTGGATACCGAGCAACCCGGTCCGCCGATGCTGGTTGGTATCACGCTGGCATGCCTTCTGGAGTTTGGGCGCCGGGGCACAGGTCAACCTTTGACAGCGCGGTTCGTCGAATTTTCGCACTCAATGGGCGATGTACAGGCACTCGAAGCTTACTTTGGTTGCCGTATCGGGACTGGTGCAAATTGTAACCGGTTGACGCTACATCGAAGAGATCTGGACCGCCCCTTTGTTTCGTACAACGAAGAGTTGCTGGAGATCCTGACTCCCGTTCTGGACCGATCGCTGGATGAACAGCAACGCAGCCGGTCAATTACCGAAACGGTCAAATGGATCATGAAACGTAGCCTCACAGGAGGGCGCCCTGACATTCAGGCTGTCGCGAAGGAACTCGGTATGAGCGATCGTACCTTGCAGCGCCGGCTTACTGATGAAAACACGAGCTTCAAGCATCTGTTGACACAGGCGAGACATGAGCAGGCACTAGAGTACTTGGCAGACCCTTCGCTCGATATTAAAGAAGTGGCATTCTTGATTGGATATGAAGACCAGAACTCGTTCTACCGCGCCTTCCGTCTTTGGGAAGGTGATACTCCTTCAAATTGGCGTACTGAACATTTAAACTGAACAATCCAGAAGGGAGAAATGTATTATGGATATGGGGTTAAACAATAAAACAGCTTTAGTTACAGGATCAACGAAAGGTATAGGTAAAGCAATTGCCATAGAACTTGCCAAGGAAGGTGTTAATGTACTAATTAATGGACGAAGTTATGAAGAAGTACAACAAACTGTAAATGAAATTAAGTCAGATTTCCCAGCCACCTCTCCTCAAAATGCAACAGCCGATATTGTGGATATAGGGCAAAGAGAAGCCTTATTTGAAAAATACCCCAATATTGATATTTTAGTTAACAATATGGGTATTTATGAAATTATGCAATATGAGGAGATTGACGATGAAGTATGGGAAAAATACTTCCGTACGAATGTTCTGGCTGCAAATGGATTATCTAAATTAACAAAAGGAACAGAAGTTACGGTCAATACAATCATGCCAGGACCAACGCTCTCTGAAAATGTGCATCAAATAATTGAGGGTATGTACCCTAATGAAAATATGACTTTTTCAGAAAAAGAGAAAGAATTTATGACTACAAACCTGCCCCAATCTGAAATACAGCGATTTATCAAGCCTATTGAAATAGGTAGATTAGCTGCATTTGTATGTAGTCCTTATGCATCTGCATTTAAAGGTGCTCCAATCCGTATGGATGGGGGAATGGTACCGACTATTTTTTAAAACTTTACTATTTCAAATATTGTACGAAATTCTGTTTCCCCTAAAGCAATGTGCTGTATCAACGAAAATAGAGGGAACCTGACATAAGTCAAGTTCCCTCTTTTATTATTTAGATGGGGCGGCCGATGATGTCCTTCATCATTGGGATAAAGCGACAGACTTGACTTGAGCAGAGGTATTTCCGTAAATATCCTTGGCCAGCACAAGAATATGCAGCGTATCGGCTTGGGAGGCGCCAGCCTGTTTGTATTTAGAAGTTGGAAGCGTTGCTGACCAATTGGCTTTATCTTCTGTAGTTACGACACGAATGCCATTGACATAAACTTTGAGTTGTGCGATAGCGCTTTGATCTGTGACTGAACCTTCCAAAGAGAGGACATCGTCCTTGATTAAGGCATTCAATTTGAGCACAGGCACGTCTGTTTCCTTGCGTTTAGAGGGTGGGAGCGTGGTTTTCGGGTTATAGGAAAAGGTTTCATCCTCAAGCGCTGGCGTACGCGTTGCAATAGGACGGTTTTTTGTCGCCTGCTCATAGGAATAAGCATAACGCAACAGGTCATTATCGGTGTATGCGGCACCCGCCATTGTTAGATTAACGGGCATACCGGTATCCTTCATAGCGCCCATGCTCACGGACACACTTGGGATCCCGTACTCGCGTAGAATGAAATTCGTATTGGAGAAATAGTTGCCATTTTCCCAAGCTTCCTCATAGGACGTTTCATTCACATCGGAGTCGGCTTTGCCGATATTGGAATTTGCCGGGAATACAATAAAATCAAGATTGTTTTGCTTCATCCAATCTTCAAAATCAATCTTCCGTACATTTTCAAGCCCCCGCAGCCCTTCATGAAACTGTGGAATTTGTTCGTATGGGGTGACGCCTTTCTTTATGGTATCAATGAATACGTCATAATGGCCAAGGTCTCTGCCACGTTTGGCATCTACCGAACCGGGCGGATTCGGGAAGACGGTTGCAGGGTCGATATTAGCCCATGACGGGAAGTTTGGATCGCCCACACTTTTGAGGAATTCCTCAGCCGCATAAGGATTAAGCAGCCCAAATTCCTTTTCGGCCCATTTTGCTGGCATCAGTCCACGCTCCTCAGGTGTTTTCGCTGTTGCCCGGTCCTTCTCGCTGTTCGCCTGCAGGGGGAAGTCAACTTCCACAACCTCAGCTCCGAGAGCAGTTAAATCTTTTACAGCTTTTTCCCATAATGCCTGTATCGAAGGTCTGAATTTGATCGGAGTTCTGGTTTCATGGTCCTTACCGATATAGATTTTCGGAACGCCAATGCGTTTGCCTTTTAAAGCTTGGGTGTCTCGCAGTTTTAAATAGGATTTTGGACGGACACTGTTGACAGGAGGCAGCCGAACGGCTTTCTGTTCTCGCCAGAAATCGCCTTTGGTGATCTTATCCTCTACAACGATCACGTTAAGCAAGCGGAGCATGTCCTCGACAGTTCTCGTATGTGGGACAACGACATCCCGTATTGGGAAGAGCGGCCAATTCCCCCGAATGGAGATTAGGCCCCGCGATGGCGTGTAGGCAATTAAACCATTGTTTGATGCTGGAGATCTTCCAGAAGATACCGTTTCTTCCCCCATACCGAAGGCAGCGAGGTTGGCGGCTGTTGAGACGCCAGATCCGTTAGAGGAGCCAGAATACCAGGCTGCAGCCAGATAATCTGGATTGTACGGACTTTCAGCACGGCCATAAACCCCTCTTTGCATTCCCCCCGCTGCCATTGGCGGCATGTTGGTTTTACCAATCAGAACTCCGCCGGATTTGCGTATCTTTTCTACTGTAAAGGCATCATCCTTTGCCATCAGGTTTTTGAAAGCCGGAGATCCAGAAGCAACAGTGAGTCCCTTAACCTTGTAGCTGTCTTTAACCGTGTAGGGGATGCCTTGCAGAGGCCCGGTCTTGATGCCCTGCGCCCTTAGTTGATCAGCCTGAGCGGCTTCTTTTAGTACATCAGGGTTCAGAACAGGGATGGAATTGAGCCGAATGCCACTAGAATCATAGGCATATACCCGGTTAAGGTACATGGCGGTAAGCTCGACACTCGACAGTGCCCCTGACTTCATCGCGTCCTGCATCTGAGCAATCGTAGCCTCTTGCAATTGAAATGTAACCAGGGAGGAGGCGGGTTTACTATTAGTTTCACTTGAGGATGAGGGCGAAGGAGCTGCGGATGCAAGCGAGCATCCCGTGAAAGTTAAAATCATACCAGTTGCGATCCATTTGCAATAACTGCCGATTACATTCCTTGTATTCGCTTTTACCGTTCGTACGTACATAGCATTTTCACTCCTTAGATGGATAGGATTTTATTCTATTACTCATTTTTATGGGCATTGTCAGTTATTATTATGGAGATCAACGCCTGTTAACACCACCATTTTTAAAGTTGCGGAGATTTGAATAGGTTTAAGTTATCCGTAAAGAGAAGATGATGTTTTTACATAATATACACTATTTTCCTACCTGCGTGTCAATATATTTTACTCTAAATCCTTCTGCAATAACATAAAATTATCCATGGAAATGTTTGAAAAATTATTCGTATGAGAAAAGAGAAGGGAGAATCAGGTATTGGGGATGTTAAGCCGATTGTATTAAAGCAATTGACTATGACAAACATAATTTCCGTTTTTACTACTTGTTTAGAATAGGTATTTCTCCAAGCAGATTTTTCAAGTTAATAGAATCCCACGGCATATGCTCCGTTATACCTAATCCAACTACATCTGTTTCTTCAGACAGCTCTTTAATCAGATGAAGTAGTTGAGGCATTTGCATTGTTCCCGCAGGAGAATAATTATAAGGTGCTTCAGGGTTGGCGAACAATAAAGAACGAAATGCCTTGGGATCAAGCACATCTAAATCAAGGTGAATAGCTAGGTGCTTAATGCTACTTTCTTTAATCCACTCTTTTATAGATGCAGTACTGTTCGTTAACTCTTTGGTTCCTGCAGTTTTAATACCCAGTCTTTGAATCATTTCTGTATCTTGTTCTGCAGGAGCTATACCTAATGTTTGAAACGCTTCTGAAATCACTTTTGTTTCTTCTTCTGTAGGAGCTGCTAATCCAGCGATAAAGACATTTTCAGGTTTAAGAGGAATTTTTACATGTTTTGCGAACTCCTCATCTCCTTCTCCCAAAAGATTCCCAAGCGGTAATGTATGTCCGTTATCATAGCCAACATACCTAACTAAATCACTGTGAGCATCGATCCAGATTAAACCTAATTTACCCTCGTATCGTACGTTTAAATAGGCAAACGGGGCTTGTTCGACTAAGCAGTCACCACCAAACATTACAATGCGATCTGGCTTATGTGCGTCAATGATATGTTGAGCAGCCTCTAATTGTTCAAGTAGCTGTTTTCTCCCATTCATACCGTTCTCATTTTGAAGCGGAATTCCATCAAAAGTTTGAACTGGAACATGAATAAGAGGTTGATCATTGTCTGGAGCTAGCCAAGCAAGCAATTCGGCTCCAAAAGAGTAGTTAGGGTTGTTTCCCCCTTGCCACTGTGGCATTAAAAGACGTATTGTTTTTTTAGTCATGCTGTTCTCTCCTTTACTTCAAAGTGAGGTTAGTATAAACTGAACGCGAATAAAAACGTAGTACGCACTTTTTTGATAGGTACTACCCGAAAGGATAGTGTGAATATGAGTATGACCGAATTTAAAGGTAAAGTTAAAAATATTCAAGATACACCTTTTGGTTATACATTGTCAGTTATTGGTGGTAAATGGAAAATGGTTATTATTTACCTCCTAGCAGAAAACGAACCGGTTCGCTTTAATGATCTGAAAAGACAGATAGGAGCTATTACCTATAAAATATTGAGTTCACAACTTAAAGAATTGGAAGCGGATGGTATGGTGAAACGAAAAGAGTATCCTCAAGTTCCCCCTAAAGTCGAATACAGTCTCACCGATAAAGCAAAAACACTATTACCCGTTTTGGAAGAGTTATGTGAGTGGGGAACAAAAAACCAAAATAATTAAATCCAGTTTTCTAAATGCTCAGCATGACTCTCAATAATAGCAGGTAATATTTTTATTATTTTTATGATAATATGGTTAGGTAGTTTTGATTAAACTGATTTTTACTTTTGGAGGCGTTAGAATGAAGTATATAGTGAAAAGAAGGGCACAAAATAAAGGGGACATTGCATCACTGGCCCTATAAACTGCGTGTTCCCCTGGCATTTTTAAGGGGTTTGCATGATGGAAAAATCGGTTGAGAAACGTATATCTAAATCCTTGATTTGGCTGTGTGTGCTTGCATTTTTCAGCGTATTGAATGAGACGGTGTTCAACGTATCGTTGCCCGATATTGCCGCTCAATTTGGAATTGAGCCATCCGTCGCAAATTACGTCAATACCAGCTTCATTCTTTCTTTTGCAGTAGGAACGGCCGTTTACGGAAAAATATCGGACATCTATGGCATAAAAAAACTGTTTTTCATCAGTGTGCTGATATACGGCGGGGGATCGCTAATCGGCTTGCTGTTTCATTTCTGGTTTCCGGCTTTACTTGCCGCGCGATTTATTCAAGGAGCGGGTGCTTCTGCCGTTCCCGGGCTGATTATGGTCATCGTTACCAGAAGTATCGAAAAGCAGCATCAAGGAAAGGCTTTTGGAATGATCGGATCGACCGTTGCTTTGGGAGAAGGTTTTGGTCCGGTATTTGGAGGATGGATCGCAGACTATATACACTGGTCCTATCTGTTTTTCCTGCCGATGATGACGCTAGTAACACTGCCGTTTTTCTTACGGACGCTTACTGACGAGCCTGTGAAAAAAGGTGGGCTTGATGTTCCGGGATGCCTGCTCTTTGTGCTTGGAATTGTTTCGTTTACTTTATTTACGACGCATTACGAGTGGTGGTATTTGATCATCAGCGTCATTCTATTCATAGGATTTGTGCTGAGAATTCGAGGAGCTAAGGAACCTTTCTTGGAACCGGCTTTATTCAAGAGGAAAAGATTTATCGTCGGAGTACTTGTAGGGGGAATACTTCTAGGAACCGTCGCAGGATTTATGTCCATGATCCCTTACATGATGAGAGAAGTACATCAGATGTCGACAAGCCTCATTGGCGGCAGTGTTCTGTTTCCTGGAACGATTGGCGTGATTTTTTTCGGGATCGTTGGTGGTTCTTTAGTCGACAGGCGGGGAGCTCGTTTTGTCATGATTGCCGGACTATTGCTGCTCGGTGCGGGACTTTTGATCGTTTCACTTTTCGCGGATAGTACTCCCTGGATCATCTCGGGAGCCTTGGTTTTGATTTTTGGTGGACTATCCTTTGTCAAAACGGTTATCTCAACCATTGTGGCAGGCTCGCTAAGCGCTGACGAATCAGGCTCAGGTATGGGTTTTTTGAATTTTTCCTGTTTTTTGGCAGAAGGGCTCGGTATCGCAATTGTAGGTGGACTGCTTACACAACTCAGGCTCAACTTTCCTATTCTCCCGATGGTTACTGACGTTGCAGCGTATCTGTACAGCAATTTGACGCTACTGCTTCTAGCAGCAGTAATTATAGGCGGGGCTATTTTCCTGATCGCATTCAGAGAAGGAAAGGCTTCCTTAGATAAGTAATTATCGTTTTTCACTGCTGTTCCAAAACCAAAAATGATATTCCGAATAGTTATACAAAAACGACTTGAGTCCCTATTGTTGGGTCTCCAGTCGTTTTTGTATTTATTGGACAGATGATGACTCGGATATAATAATAAAGAGATGATCATAATGCTGTTGAACTGAAGGGATTGAAGATGAAGTGACACTACCTATTTCTTTGCCGGATATTTCACAAAGACCGTCTAATCTAACAGTGGAACGAAAAATGGAAGCGTCACCCAATGTTCTGTATCAAGCGTGGACCAAACGGTTTGACCATTGGTTTGCAGCCCCAGGGTCTGTAATCATGGAGGCCCGAGTGAATACGGCTTTCTTTTTCGAAACACATTTTGAGGGGGAACGCCATCCGCACTACGGACGATTTCTGAGACTAGAACAAGATCGCCTTATCGAACTGACCTGGGTTACCGGGGAAGGAGGCACCAAGGGATATGAAACGGTGCTTACCGTTGAGCTTGAACTTAGTGGAAATGGCACGTTACTTCGATTAACCCACGCAGGTTTTCCAGATGAGAATTCGAGAAACCAGCATGAACAGGCATGGCCGTTTGTACTTGAGCAGCTCGATAAGAGGATGATGACAAATAGCTAATGAAAAGCCTGCCTACTCTTCGAAAACAATCTATAAAGCATTTTTGTACCAAGGCGGCCGGTAACCGCAAAATCCAGGTCAGTCTACCGTACTTCCAGTATAAACGGAAGATGAGGGCAACACTGTTTCCCTTGCCTATAATCTGCTAAAAAAGCACAAAATGGACGAAAAAAACAACCGAACCAGACAAGGATGACCTCCTTGCCCGGTTCGGTGTTTTTTTCATTTAGGAGACTGTCCTTATTTAATGAAAAAGCTGCTTTTGGGACAGCCCCTTCTTCTACGTTATGATTGGGAAGTTTGATGCAAGTTGATTTATCAGGATACGATCGAATTCAGGAGACCCTGCTTCACCTGATCCGACAGCGGCATAAGCGGCAGACGCAATTGCTCGGCGGCAATAATCTCTTGCTGGGCAAGCCACCACTTGATCGCGGCCGGGGCTGGCTCTGCAAATACATGCTGGATCATCGGCTCCAGTAGCATGAAACTGTCTCGCGCCCCGTTCATGTCACCAGTCACAAAACGTTGGTATATCTCCACATACTTCTGGATGTTGATATGAGCGGATGCAAGCATACCGCCAGCAGCCCCCTGACATAGCATGGCATGGAAATAGGCATCCTCTCCGCAGAGGATAGGCTTAGTCTCGTACTGGGTCAATTTCAAGAGCAGATCAAGACCGCCCGTGCTGTCCTTGAGCCCAATTACGCCATCCAGGTCGAGTACTTTGCGTATTGTATCTATTGTCATGCGACTGCCAGTGCGAACCGGAATCTCGTATACAAGCACAGGCAGGCCTACACGAGATACGACACGGAAATGCTCCAAGATTCCTTCCTGAGTCGGCCGATTGTAATACGGAGTGACCACCATGGCTGCATCCGCTCCTAAATCAGCTGCCATTTCCGTCCGATGCACCGTTGAATAGGTATCGTTCGTTCCCGTGCCAATGATGATCGGAATAGTTTTGTTCATGCTCTTCAGAACATCCTGCGTCACCTGTACCATCTGCTTGACTTCATCCCAGGATACGGTCGGCGATTCTCCCGTCGTACCGTTAACCACCAGACCCTGGATGTCATGGCCTGCAAGATAGGTAACATACTTCCGGTACGAATTGATGTCCAGCTTATAGTCACGCGAAAAAGGTGTAATCAGCGGTATAAAAATCCCATGAATATGTTGTTCGTTCATCATCATCAGTTATCCCTTCCCGTTGAATTAAATCTAATGTAACATAGGAGATAGTATCAGAGTTATCTATAATAAATGATAATTCTCATCAATAATTTCGATGGGGTGATCAGCTTGGATTTCATCTATCTTCAGACATTTCGGGAAGTTGCCATTCGTGAAAGCTTTACGAGAGCAGCAGAAGTGCTCGGTTACGCACAATCCAGTGTCACGACCCAGATTCAGAAGCTGGAGAAAGCGTATCAAGTCAAATTGTTCGATCGCTACAGCAACAACAAGATTCGTCTTACCTCCGCCGGGGAAGAGCTGTTCAAGCTTGCCGGACAAATGCTGGAGCTCTTCGAGCAATCTAAAGAAAAATTGGCCAAGCAGGGTGGGGGTTCCATGATGATCGGTACCATGGATTCCATCGCTTCGTATTTTCTGCCGCCGTATATGCAGGCGACCCGCAAAGAATATCCTGATCTGAACATACGGTTGCATACGGATCGCGAAGAGATGATTTTGCACCAGGTCAGGGAAGGGGAGGCTGATGTCGGGCTGATCCTCGCGGACGATTCAAGCGATCCGGCCTTACAGTGGATTAGGATCCGCGAAGAACCGCTTGTGCTGATTGTCCATCCGAACCATCCGCTTACCGCTAAAGAGCGAATCAGGCTGGACGATCTGGTGGATGCGGAGTGGATCATGCCCGAGCATACGTGCAACTACAGGCAGCTGCTGGAGAGGGTGCTTCGCGCAAATGGAATCGCCTATCGAGTGGGCCTGGAGTTGGGTAATCCGGAAGCAATCAAGCGGAGCATCAAGACCGGAGAAGGTATATCCATTCTACCGCTAATGGCCGCGCTGGAGGAGATTGAACGGGAAGAGCTAAAGGTGTTACCCTTTGAGCATACCGAGCTCAAGCTGGAGATCCAGCTTGTTCTTCATCCCAAAAAGTGGGTGTCCAACGCATTGAGCTTTTTTATGGAGAGTCTGAGGATATAGATTTTCGTCCAAATAAGAAATGGGGAGCGATAACTGGAATCCGAAGTAGAAATTCGCAGATGAGTCGAACATCGGAAAGCAGCAGTTTTCATATTTTCTGGAAGCTAACGGCAGTTCCAGCTACTTTGGAATTGTAAAAGCAGGGCAGGTATCACCCTAAAGTTATAACAAAAATCCAACAAATTTAGTTTTATGAATGAACAGAGCCGAGAAATGACAACTTAAGGTAGTGGTATACATCACAATTTCCAAAGGAGGATATCTGTTATGGCTCACCAGAAGAGAAGGAAAGAAGCTGCCTGGAAGTCACGAAAGCAAGAACAGCATCCCCATGGTAAAATCAAATCGCTCAAGGAATTATCCAGCGAATAGGATTGAGGAGTATACTACTTGGAAGAGAAGGACTGTCGGTGAAATTTATCGGCAGTCTTCTTTATTGTAATAATCTTTCCACTACCGGAAAGGGCGAATTGCTATTTCATGGTGCGAGAGCATAATGGCCCTAATACTGCTACTGGATTTGATAACAACCATCCAGCCAATCTATGATAATGAGGGAATTAACCAAGAAGAACTATCGAACATGCTATTTTGGGATAAAGTTGCTACTGCAAGGGCTGTAAAGTTACCTATGCCTATCTCCATGTTGCAAATGCAACAAAATTAAGGTAAATTAAATACATGCCATTTTTATTGCATTTGCAACAAAATAGGGACAAAGGAGTTAATTATGAAGGAAGTACTTCGTGAAATTGGAATGATAGCAAGGGCATTAGATTCTATAAGTAATATCGAATTTAAGGAATATGACCTTACAAAAGGGCAGTATTTGTACCTTGTGCGAATATGCGAAAACCCAGGAATCATTCAAGAAAAGTTAGCTGAGATGATAAAAGTAGATCGAACAACAGCATCTCGTGCCATAAAGAAACTTGTAATTAATGGATTTATTGAAAAGAAAGAGGATAACCATAACAAAAAAATCAAAAAACTCTTTCCAACAGAGAAAGGGAACAATGTTTATCCTTCTATAAAAAAAGAAAATGATTATTCCAATAACGTTGCATTAGAGGGATTTTCGGAAAGAGAAGTAGAAAACATTTTCAATCTTCTTCAAAGAGTAAGAGAAAATATAGGAAAAGACTGGGAATTTGTGAAAAAGGGGAACAAAAGAAATTATTGATTTATATAGGGAGCGATACCTAAAAATGACTGTAAAAATAATAAAGTGCAGCCGTGAAGATTTACAAATACTCCAAGAAATAAGTATTGAAACATTCAACGATACTTTTAAAGATCAGAATTCACATGAAAATATGAAAGCCTATCTGGAAAGAGCATTTAACTCTAAACAGTTGGAGGAGGAATTGTCCAATGTCTCTTCAGAAATCTTTTTCATCTATTTCAATGAAGAACTTGCTGGATATTTAAAAGTAAATATGAATGATGCCCAATCCGAAAATATGGGTGATGAGTCACTTGAAATTGAGAGAATCTATATAAAGAACAAATTTCAAAAACATGGACTTGGTAAGTATCTGCTAAATAAAGCTATCGAAATTGCAATGGAACAAAATAAAAACAAAATCTGGCTCGGCGTATGGGAAAAAAATGAAAACGCTATTGCTTTTTATAAGAAAATGGGGTTTGTTCAAACTGGAGCACACTCTTTTTATATGGGTGATGAAGAACAAATTGATTTCATAATGACCAAAACAGAGCATCATCCAAATGATCATGATACAAAGGCACATAGCTGCATAAAGAAATTAGGTACAGTGGAATATGTTTAACGCCCACTTTCTAGTAATTAGACCAAAAAAGCGATGTCTATTCCATAGGTATCTAATGAACATCTTATAAATACCTAAGTGATTTAGGTATTTATACTGATTCTGCATTCGAACAGGTATAACTGTAAGAAAAATGACTATCAAAGTGTATCAATTTGATAGTCATTTTATTTCGGATATCCGACTATTCGCTTAGTTTATGCATAAGTTCAGTTCCATCTGGACTTCCAAGACCTGTACAAGCATCCCACCCTGATTGTGCCTTATAAGGTCCGTTTTCACCAATAGTATCGTTGTTTCCACTCGTAATGTCATGGAATATATTGTCTTGAGCAGATAGGTTGTACAATTTAGGATTAATAAAGCCTACTGAATGGCCTAACTTCTGGTTTATGTTTGCAAGTAATCCTGCCCAAAGAGGTGCTACCGCACTAGTTCCGCCACTAACGAGTTGTTGCCCATCCACTAGAACCTGGTAACCGGTAGCAGGATCGGCGTTGCCAGCCACATCTGGGACCCCTCGCCCGATTTTTCCTCCCGGATTCACTGAAGGAGGGACGTTGGCATTGACTTGCCAATTGGGTAAATCAAATACATCACTCACCCCGCCACCAGTAGCACTGTTCTTTCCTTCATTCCAAACAACTTCTTTAGTAATCGTTCGTCCTGATCCTTCTAGCCGAGTTCCACCACACGCAAGTACGTGAGGACTTGAAGCCGGAAAATCAGCATGAACAAGATTATCCCGAAGAGGGGAGGACATGTTATAATCTGATGAGCCATTATCTCCTGATGCGCAGCAAATCGTTACACCAAGTGCTGCAGCATCTTGGAATGCCCGATCCATAGCTTTTATTGCCTGTAGGGTCCACTGTTGTTCAGTGCTTCCCCAGCTAATTGAAATCACTGATGGTTTATTGCGAGTGTCGTGGATTGCAGTTGTAATGGCTTTGAGGAAGCCAGCATCCGTGTTAGGTGCAAAATAAACTGCGATTCTTGCTCCAGGAGCAACAGCGGCAGCCACCTCAATGTCTAAAACTACTTCGCCATCGGCACTATTAGGATCACCTGATGGTTGGTTGGTTGCTCCATCGATTGATACATCTACAATCTCTGGATGGCGAACTCCGAGACGATTAAAATATGCCTCTAAATCATTAGAACGGTACCCGCCAAGTTCATTGGGACGGTGCTGTGCACCACACAGTTCAATAAGTCCGATACACTGGTCTTTACAATTTATTGATGGGAAATTATAAAGTTGTGCTAATTCGGGAGGTGTAAATGAATTTCTTCCAGCGTGTGACTTTGCAAATTCTTCTTCATTCAAAAAACGAAAATGAGGACTTGCCTGTCTACGGTTATCTAGACCTAAAACCGCTTCAACTATACCGGTGAGGTTCTCGGGTATGTGTACATGCCCAGTACGTCCGCGGTAGGTAAATTTCGGGTGCTCGTAAGTATCTAGATCAACTTCAAAGGCCTTGCTAAAGGAAGCTACTGTTCCTGATAACACCACAGTCCCTGCAGCTATGTTTACCTCTTTAACTTCAAGACCATATTCTTGGGCGAATTCCTCCAACTTTTTCACTTCGTTGGGATTAACGCCGTGGGTAGTAGCGAATTCCTCATGGCTAAGGTGGCGACGTTCGGAAAATGGGCGAGTACTTATTTCCTCAATCATTGAAGTTAGTGTTGGTGCAGTTTCCGGACGACGAACAATCAATGTTACCGAAATACGCTCGTCTGGATTCGCTGGACCAACTTTTCGGGAAGCAGGTACCATAGTGCGCTCACTTCCCGGAACTCGAACCATATTAGAAAGATTTTTCCATTTAAAAAGTTATCGTTCATTTTTCAACTATCTCCTTTTTACTTTTATACATCAATTTACATAAAAATCTCCCTTTACCTTTGAAGCAAATAAACTAAGAAGATTCTAGGTACATATTTTATACTTTCATTTTATAAGTAAATATATGTATCCATTTTTTAGACACTCTACGTTAATTCCAGCTATTACAAGTGGCTGAATCGCAAACTCAGTTCTTGTGAACAGGAGAATGCAGAACTGACACATGTCTTGATGATCCATTTGCGAGAAAGTTGAGCGTTTCTTTGGATATCGTTAATTAACGCTACATCTGCGACGCCAAATGAGAAGCTGTAGATTTGTTAAAAACATTTAATGAAGTTGGTCATGCTAATTTCAAATTAGTGGAACGGTGAAGATGCTGATAGCAATAAAATAGCACGTAAAGAATTGTGAATGTTATACGGGCTGTCCAACAAAGCTTATATGTAATAGCAAGATCAATCGTTAAAAACGACGAAGATTGTGCAGATGCTATACAGGAGACCATTGTCAAAGCTTTTTCAAATGTACATAGACTGAAAGAGCCTACTTATTTTAAAACATGGATCATTCGGATTTAGATCAATGAGTGTAATCGGATTATTAGGAAAAAGAAGAGGGTATACCCCGTCCCTTATGATTTAAGAAAGACAACATATAAGGGTGACTATGAACAAATCGAGCTGTTTACGGACTGGATGAACAACTTCAAACTACTGTGATGCTTTTTTATATTGAGGATTTATCGGTCAAAGAGATATCCAAAGTGCTCAATGTATCCGAAGGGACAGTAAAATCACGCTTATTTAGGGCCAGACAGCAATATAAAAGGAAATTGTGACTTTAGCTTTGGCATTGATATGAAAAAGGCAAACAAGCAGAACAAAATAGAGGAGCTGGCAGGTAGTTACACAACGCCGCATGGAATGACGGTTACATTAAAAAGACTAACGAGAACGGTGCAAGGAGTGCGTTTCGAACTGGAAACCGAACTTGATGACAGGGCAATGGCAAGCCCCCCGGTGATTTATGGGAAAAGAGATGTTGAGCTTTCATTTCGAGACTACAGGTGGGGAAGAGATTCACTCGGTGAATCCAAGAAAAAGTGGCTACATGGACAGCTTAATGACATCTGATCATAGAGTTGTTGGAAACGGAAAAATGCATTGGAGTTATACTTTCAGGTACCTGCCTGAGCATAAACTATACCGTTTTATCCTGGAAGGATACTCGGTTAACAGAAATGGACAGAAGCATGACTTCCTTTAGACCACCTGAGCTGACTCAGCCCAAAACTTTTAAAATAGGGAATGAAAGACTGGAGCTGGTTAGGGCTTCACTTGAGGAATCGCATGCCAACAAAGGCGCATATGAAACTGCCATCTCATTCTACGGAAAAATGGATAATGAAATAAGTCAAGACATCTCTGTACCGGGTGGCTACTTCTCCAAAAATATAGAAATCCGAGCCGCCTCTTGTCTTCCAGGCAGGAATATAGTATTTATTGAAAATATACCGGCTCACATGCTTCACTGTATCGACACGGAAAGCGTCCACACCCATGTCAATATAGTGATTGTAGGTATCAATTAAATATTTGTTAACTGCAGGATTTTCTGTGTTCAGGTCCACACAATCGCCCGCTATCTGTCCGGTTTGAACCCTATAGGATTCCCAGGAAAGACTTTTCTCTGTATGGGGGGAGTACCAGCGTCGCTGTCACCAGGGGCAAAGTATATGGATAAATATGTTAAATATAAGTGCTGGGAATTTCGCTATGATTGGAGAAATACCAGCGTCTCAAACGTATGGAATAAACCTACATTTATCTTGTTGGGTTGTTTACGTTAATGGCCAAAGACAGAGCTAGGCTGCCGACATTGATCGGCAGCCTAGTCTTAGTTGGAGATTGAACTATCGTGCGCGTTAGCTTAATGACCTAAGATTTTGTTTCATAAGAAAGGAGATTTTTTGCTCGTCTGTATTTTCGATTTTCTCTAGCTGTTGAATAATCAATTCCTGTCGTTGTATTGGATGATTTTGGCTTAACTTTGCTTTCCCTTCTATTCTGTTTATTTTGATTCTAAAGCCCTGAACTCCTTTATTCAAATCACTTAGAAAGTCAGGGTCTACATCCTGCAACCTGTAGGAACTATTAGGGGGTTCGTACTTCAATATCATATCATTAAAGGAAACCATTAACTCATTTTCGTCTTCTATAAGTTCGACTTCCCCGTATACGTGAACGGTCACATAGTTCCATGTTGGAGCTGCCTTATCCGTCTCATACCAAGAAGGAGAGATATAACAATGAGGACCATGAAAAACTGCTAACACAATTTGATTCCTAATATCTTTCCATTGAGGATTTGGACGAGCAAAATGCCTGAATAGGTACATATGATTTTTATCGAGAATTAATGGCAAATGGGTAGCATATGGTGTCCCATCATGTTGAGAAAACAAAGTAGCAAAACTATTTTCTCTCATAATCTTGTAAGCAGTTGATATATCCGTAATTTTAAAATGCGTAGGTATATACATATGATTTTCTCCTCTCAAAAATTTTATCTTTTAATAAAAAATAAGCAAAAGAGCGGACTGGTGGAAGAACCAATTTCAACAATTATTATTGTACCAATCTGTCATGTCTTTTGTATAAATTGCAAAGATATTAAGCGAAAGGCTGCCGATTGCCGGCAGCCATGTTTGAGCAATCGTTCCCCGTCGTATTATGAGGTCAGCCAGTTTTTACTGGTTGACCTCTTTTGTTTCTTGGTGTATCTGTGAGTAGCCGGGGCAGATCGGTCGTTCCCCTGGGTCCATAACCCGACGCTAAAACTGATCACCCCCTACTCGTAGACCATGTTTGAGCTGGTTGAGACGAATAGATCTCACATAACAAGCGATGTTATGGAACTATGAGCTGTGCTTAGGGGTACCGGCAATTTTATATAAAAGGAGAGTGCTTAATGATCCGTAATTCTAACAATGATACGGCTCACCGTATCATCTATACTTCTGGGCCAGCTCTTTATTAATGGCGAATTTGCGGTGAATACGGTATTTAACCTTTTCAAGGAGTCCAGGCAATTAAAAAGGACATCAAGCTCGACAATTACAATCCGTCGTTTTTCATCGGCTGCAAGAACAGTGAATTGCCTCCAAGTTCAACGAAAAGAAAACGTACTTTCACGCTTGATTTCGCTTTTTTGATAAGATTAGGGGCATGTTCAATGGCTTAACGGCAAAAAAGCCGAGCAGCACAAGGATGCCTTAGCTCTTTCATCGGCTGAAGCAATGTTTCCCCTAATGTTGTTAGTGAATATTCGACGCTCGGAGGTACTGTAGGAGTTATGTGTCGTTGGACCAATCCATCACGTTCCAACTTGCGTACCGTCTGGGTAAGCATTTTTTTGGATATACCCTCAACCCTCTTGAGCATTTCTCCATATCGGATTTTACCGTTTTCCACGGCATATATAATAAGTGCAGTCCACTTGTTAGAGATAATGTCAAGAACTTTGCTATAACCGCAATTGGATAACGAAATATCAGATTGTTTAGTTGTGGATGAATGTGCCAAATAGTTCCCCTCCTATGCACTACGAAGTTCCCAAGACACTTTAAAGTGCCTACTTATATCATTCTATTTTTTATATTACAGTATGTCTATACCAGTACTGTAGCAGCTTGCGCAAGATCTGCCATAGCAAAGACACCGCTTAAGGGCGATCCGGATGTTCCAAGAGCAAGA
Organism: Paenibacillus sp. 1-18; assembly: GCF_000520755.1. Lineage (NCBI taxonomy): Bacteria > Bacillati > Bacillota > Bacilli > Caryophanales > Paenibacillaceae > Paenibacillus > Paenibacillus sp. 1-18. The sequence continues at coordinate 1,017 of NZ_ASSB01000269.1, read as the reverse complement.
AAATGCGCCCCCGAAAAGGGGTTACCTTGTACTGGATTCTTCGATGGGTAGGTATAAACATGACAAATATTGTTAAAATGCATCCCAAGCTGTATGTATTGGATAACGGTCGAATGAGCATGGATAAAAATTGGATAATCTCCATGCATAATCCAGCTACAATTAATAATCCGAATGCCCCGACACAATTTGTGGAATTTCCAATTTATACGGTATTGATTGATCATCCTGAGGGAAAAATCTTGTTTGATACAGCCTGCAACCCAAACTCAATGGGCATTGGAGGGCGTTGGGCACAATCGACCCAACTGTCGTCTCCATGGGTGGCGAGCGAGGAATGTTACCTGCATAATCGGCTGGAGCAGCTTAAAGTTAGACCCGAGGAAATCAAGTATGTCGTTGCCTCACACTTGCATCTGGACCATGCAGGATGCCTCGAAATGTTCACGAACGCGACCATTATCGTCCATGAGGATGAGTTTAATGGAGCACTGCAGACCTACGCCCGCAATGAAAAAGAAGGAGCCTATGTTTGGGCTGATATCGATGCATGGATCAAAAACCAGCTGCATTGGAAAACAATCAAACCGGGCGAAGACAACTTGGATCTGGTGGATGGTATCAAAATCTTGAATTTGGGAAGCGGTCATGCATGGGGAATGTTAGGTCTCCAGATCGAAATGCCAGAAACAGGCGGAATAATTCTAGCTTCCGATGCCATCTATACCGCGGAAAGTTTTGGTCCTCCAGTCAAGCCGCCTGGTATTATTTATGATTTGATCGGCTACCGAAACGCAGTGGAGAAAATTCGCACTTTGGCTACCCGCACGAAATCCCAAGTGTGGTTCGGGCATGATGCGAATCAGTTCAGAACTTTGAGAAAATCTACTGAAGGATATTATGAATAACTCAACTTTCGGTGCGACCAAGCCTAGGTTGTGAAGTTTAGCAGGTGGAAATCCTGCTTGGAAAGGCTAAAGCCAAGCCACCAATAGCGAGCCTTGGACGGCTGGAAGT